>ONLO01000065.1 GCA_900318715.1 uncultured Eubacteriales bacterium
ACTCCATTGAGGACCTGGCGCAGCTCATCTACGACCTCAAGAACGCCAACCGCAGAGCCCGGATTTCCGTCAAGCTCGTCTCGGAAGCCGGCGTCGGGACCATTGCCTCGGGCGTGGCCAAAGCCGGCGCAGGCGTCATCCTCATTTCCGGGTACGACGGCGGCACCGGCGCGGCGCCGTTCTCGTCCATCCACCACGCCGGCCTGCCCTGGGAACTGGGCGTGACCGAGGCGCATCAGTCCCTCATTGCAAACGGGCTGCGGGACCGTGTGGTCCTGGAGGCCGACGGCAAACTGATGAGCGGCCGGGACGTGGCCATTGCGGCGCTGCTCGGCGCTGAGGAATTCGGCTTTGCCACGGCACCGCTGGTCTCAGTCGGCTGCATGATGATGCGTGTCTGTTCCAAAGACACGTGCCCGGCCGGCATTGCCACGCAGAACGAAGTGCTGCGGAAGCGGTTTGCCGGGAAACCGGAGCACGTCATGAACTTCATGACCTTCATTGCCGAAGAACTGCGCGAAATAATGGCAAGTCTCGGCTTCCGCACGGTGGAGGAAATGGTCGGCCGGACCGACTGCCTGCGCCGCAAGGAACAGCTGCCGGTCTCCCGCGGGGCCCTGGCGGATCTGTCGCAGATCCTGGACCCGCGCTTTGCCGGCGTCTCCGGAAACCATTTCGTACCGGAACACGTATACGACTTCAAGCTGGGCGAGACCAAGGACAAGACCGTCCTTCTGCCGGCGTATGAAGAGTGGAAACAGAAGCGCAAAGGCGATGCAATTTCTGTGGATGTCAGCAGCACGGACCGTGCCTTCGGCACCATCCTCGGCAGTGAAATGACCCGGGACTTCGGGGACACGCTGCCGGACGACAGTGTGGTGGTCGACTGCCACGGCGGCGGCGGGCAGTCCTTCGGTGCGTTTGCGCCGAACGGCCTGACTCTGCGGCTCCACGGCGACGCCAACGACGGGTTCGGCAAGGGGCTCTCCGGCGGCAAGCTGGTCCTGACCCCACCCGAACAGGCTGGTTTCAAAGCACACGACAACGTCATTGCCGGCAACGTGGCCCTCTACGGCGCCACCGCCGGAACGGCGTACATCTGCGGCGTGGCCGGTGAACGGTTCTGCGTCCGCAACTCCGGCGCCGTGGCGGTGGCCGAGGGCTGCGGGGACCACGGCCTGGAATACATGACCGGCGGCCGTGCCGTCATCCTCGGCATGACCGGCAAAAACTTTGCGGCCGGCATGAGCGGCGGCATTGCCTATGTCCTGGACCGGGAGCACACGCTTTACCTCCGGATGAACAAGGACATGGACTCCTTGCAGGAAGTGAACGACAAATACGATGTGGCGGAACTCCGTGACATTCTGACGGACTATGAACGGGAGACCGGATCGGCCTTTGCGGCGGAAATCCTGGCGGATTTCGACGCCTGGCTGCCGGACTTCAAGAAGGTGGTCCCGAACGACTACGCAAGGATGCTTAAGGCCATAGGAAAATACGAGGAACAGGGCATTTCGCACGACCATGCGGTCCTGGAAGCCTTCCGGGAGGTGAGCGCAAATGGGTAAAAGCACCGGATTCCTCGACTACGAGAGACGGAACAACAAGGATATTCCGCCGGAGCAGCGCCTTCGGAACTTTGAAGAGTTCCACGAGCCGCTCACCCCGGAGGAGCGCAGGGAACAGGCCGGCCGCTGTATGAACTGCGGCGTACCGTTCTGCCAGTCCGCCATGAAGCTCTCCGGTATGGTCACCGGCTGTCCGCTGCACAACCTCATTCCGGAGTGGAACGACCAGATCTGGCTGGACCACGCCGCGCACGGATTCGCCCGCCTGTCCAAGACCAGCAACTTCCCGGAATTCACCGGACGCGTCTGTCCGGCGCTGTGTGAAAAGGCCTGCATCTGCGGCGAATACGGCGACCCGGTCAGCGTTCACGACAACGAGCTCTGGCTCGTGGAGACCGCGTATGCCCGGGGTACCATTAAGCCGCAGATTCCGGCGGTCCGGAGCGGCAAGCGCGTGGCCGTCGTCGGCAGCGGTCCCTCCGGCCTTGCCGTGGCGGACGAACTCAACCACCGCGGCCACAGCGTCACCGTGTTCGAACGCGAGGACCGCATTGGCGGTCTCCTCATGTACGGCATTCCGAACATGAAACTGAACAAGGATGTCATCCTGCGCCGTCAGAAGCTGATGGAACAGGAGGGCGTCGTCTTTCAGACCGGCGTCAACATTGACTCCGCCAAGGCCGCACAGTGGCTGCAGTCGGAGTACGACGCCGTGGTCCTCTGCTGCGGTGCCAAACAGGCGCGGTCTCTGGCCGGCGCCGACCCGGAGCAGATCAAAGGAATCTACTACGCGGTTGACTTCCTGAAGCGGAACACCAAAGCGCTGCTGAAGGCCGGCGGCAGGACCGCCGAAGACCTGCAGAAACAGGGCGGCTTCATCAACGCCAAAAACAAACACGTCGTCGTGGTCGGCGGCGGGGACACCGGCAATGACTGCATCGGCACGGTCCTTCGCCACGGCTGCAAATCTGTAACGGCGCTGGAAATGATGCCGGAGCCGCCGGAAGAACGGCGGGAGGACAACCCCTGGCCGGAGTGGCCGAAGACCAAGCGGACCGACTACGGCCACGAAGAAGCCATCTTCCGCTTCGGACACGACCCGCGCGTCTATGAGACCACCGTCAAGGAGTTCCGCACCGACGCAAAAGGCGCCCTCAAGGAAATTGTCACCGTCAACGTGCGGTTTGCCGACGGCAAACTGCAGGAAGTGGACGGCACGGAGCAGACGCTGAAGTGCGACCTTTTGCTCATTGCCGCCGGCTTCGTGGGCTGCGAGCCCTATACGGCGGAGGCATTCGGCGTGGACCGGACCCCGCGCGGCGTCGTACAGACGGCGGACGGGGAGTATGCCAGCAGTGTGCCCGGCGTCTTTACCGCCGGCGACATGCACCGGGGGCAGTCTCTGGTGGTGTGGGCCATTGCCGAGGGACGCGCCTGCGCCCGCGAGGTGGACTGTTACCTGATGGGCTATACCGTGTAAGTATGCCGGACGGCCACAATTATGTATTTTACAAACCCATAAGAACCCGCTAAACTAGTGGCTGTAATTCAAAGCAAAGGCGCTTGGACGGGAACGTTCAGGCGCCTTCTGCATGAGGGAAGGGGTTCTTATGACCAGTCAATTATTCCAAACACTCCACACCGAAATCTTCGGCGTCTGGTTCCTCATTGGCGCCGCGCTGGTATTCTGGATGCAGGCCGGCTTTGCCATGGTGGAAGCGGGCTTCTCCCGCGCCAAGAACGCCGGCAACATCATCATGAAGAACCTGATGGACTTCTGCATTGGGACCGTCATGTTCGTACTGATTGGTTTCGGCCTCATGTTCGGGGAAAACGCCCTGTTCGGGCTGCTCGGCATGCCGAACCTCCAGATCTTCTCGGACTACGCGTCGTTCAACTGGTCGAACTTCGTGTTCAACCTGGTCTTCTGCGCCACCACGGCCACCATTGTGTCGGGCGCCATGGCCGAACGGACGAAGTTCCTGTCCTACTGTGTGTACTCCGCGGTCCTCTCGGCCGTCATTTATCCCATTGAGGCCCACTGGACCTGGGGCGGCGGCTGGCTGGCCCAGATCGGATTCCACGACGTTGCGGGTTCCAACTGTATCCACATGGTCGGCGGCATCAGCGCCCTCATCGGCGCCGCCATCCTCGGCCCCCGGATCGGCAAGTTCACCCGGGACAAAGCCGGAAAGGTCATCCGCGTCAACGCGTTCCCGGGCCACAACATTCCCATTGGCGCCCTCGGCGTCTTCATCCTGTGGCTCGGCTGGTACGGATTCAACGGCGCTGCGGCCACCAGTGTGGAACAGCTCGGCAGTGTTTTCGTCACCACGACCATTGCACCGGCGGTGGCCACCGTCGTCTGTATGGTTTTCACCTGGCTCAAATTCGGAAAACCCGATGTTTCCATGTGCCTCAATGCAAGCCTCGCCGGCCTCGTGGCCATTACCGCACCGTGTGACTCGGTGGATGCCTTCGGCGCCATCCTCATCGGCCTGGTGGCCGGCCTGCTCGTCGTCTTCGGCGTCTGGTTCCTGGACAACAAGCTCCGGGTGGACGACCCGGTCGGCGCCGTAGCGGTCCACATGCTGAACGGCATCTGGGGCACGCTGGCCGTCGGTCTGTTCGCCACGGACAAGGCTCCCGGATACTCCATTGCGGATGCCGCCGGCACTCCCATGACCGGCCTGTTCTACGGCGGCGGATTCAAGCTGCTCGGCATCCAGCTCATCGGCATGGTGTCCACGGCCGCCTTCACCGCCGCTGCCATTGCCCTGACCTTCTTCCTTATCAAGAAGACGCTGGGCCTGCGCGCCTCGGCGGAAGAGGAAATCAACGGTCTGGACATTACCGAACACGGCCTGGCTTCGGCCTACGCCGGCTTCAGCATTATGGACGTCTCCAGCGGCGCCCTCGAGGCGAACGAGAACACCGACCTCGGTGTCCCGGAATACGCGGCGGCGTCTCCGGTCCTTGTCAACGCGGCGGTGCCCGTTGCGGAGGCCCCGCAGCATCCGGCGCTGGACACCGGGA
>ONLO01000120.1 GCA_900318715.1 uncultured Eubacteriales bacterium
CAACGCAGAGCGCCAGACCCCGGGCATGGCTCCCGGCGACCCGCTCGGCACCTTCGAAGACCTCCGTCTTCCGTTCACCGAGGCACAGGTCCGCGCCGAGGCCAGCCGCTGCCTGAAGTGCGGCGCCACGACCGTCGACGTCAACATGTGCATCGGCTGCGGTCTCTGCACCACCCGCTGCGAATTCGACGCCATCAAGATCCATCGCGATGTCCCGAAGGGCGCCGAAATGCACATGGCCGAGGACATCTACGCCTGCATTGGCCCGTACGCTCTGGAGCGCGGCATCAAGATTGTCAAACGCGCCGCCACGGACAAGTTCAAGGAACTCAAAGCCAAGCGCAGCAAGTAACCTGCTTCCCGTCAGCAAACCCTGCCGACCGACTGCAGCACAAACGCAAACCGCCAAAGAACGCCTCCCGTTTGGGAGGCGTTCTTTTTGAACAGTTCATGATTCCTTCGTTGATTTTACATCGCACGGTGCTAAAATTAAAATTGGGAAGATTCTATGTTACTAATTTTTTGGGAAGGAGTCATTTTATGGGAAAAGTCAAAGAAATTGTAGAATCCATTGTTGCCCAGCCGGATGTACCGCGTAAGAACATCCAGAATCTGGGGAAAAAGCTCAGCGACCGGATCGGCGTCCTCTTCACGGAGGACCAGCCGGAATACTTCGGCCTGGACGAAATCCTGACCGACGAGATGGCGGACATCTGCAACAAGATGAAAATGCGGGTGCCGTACACGCTGGACGAACTGGTCAAGATGACCGGCATTGAGAAGAACCACCTGGAGGAAGTCCTCGAGGAAATGGGCTACATCGGTATCATTGAGTGGAACTGGGAAAACCCGCTCCATGAGAAGAAGTACAACCTGCCCATCTTCGTTCCCGGCAGCGCCGAGTACTTCAACATGAACGAAGAGTTCCTGGCGGCCCATCCGCAGGAGGCCACCTTCTTCATGAACATGGCCAACTGGCCTCTCCGGCCCATCATCGGCTTTATTCCGCCCGGAGGCGCCGGCATCGGCATGCACGTTATCCCGGTGGAAAAAGCCATTCACAAAGAGGACCATGCCATTGACCTGGAGAAGATCTCCTACTGGCTGGATAAGTACGACGGCCAGATTGTGGCCAGCCCGTGCTCCTGCCGCATGTCCCGTCCGTACGTGGATGAAGGCTGCGGAGACGACTTCCACGACTGGTGTATCCTTCTTGGCGATGTAGCTGACTTCTGTATGCAGACGAATAAAGCCGACCGCTACATTACCAAGGAAGAGGCGCTGGAAATCTGCCAGAAGGCCGAAGACAACGGCTTCGTCCATGAAATTACCAACGTGGACGGCGAGGAAAAGATCTTCGCCATCTGCAACTGCAACCCGGCCGTCTGCCTGGCGCTCAAGAACGCCGGCTACTACAACGCGCCGAACATTGTCCGCTCCGCTTACATTGCCAAGGTCAATCCGGAGAACTGCGTAGCCTGCGGCCAGTGCGTCCAGCACTGCCCGAACGGCGCGGTCCGGCTCGGCCAGAAACTGCACACGGCGGACGGCAAACCGAAGGCATACAAACATTCCGAAATTCCGGGCGCCACCATGCTCTGGGAAGAGGACAAGTGGAATCCGGACTGGCGTGACACCAACCGTGTGGAATGCTACCCGTCCGGCACAGCCCCGTGCAAGACGGCCTGCCCGGCCCATATCGGTATTCAGGGCTACCTGCAGCTGGCCAAGGAAGGCCGCTACGACGAAGCCCTCGACCTTATCAAGAAAGACAACCCGTTCCCGGCCGTCTGCGGACGCGTCTGCAACCGCCGCTGCGAAGACGCCTGCACCCGCGGCTCCGTGGACGAGGCCATTGCCATTGATGAAGTCAAGAACTTCCTGGCACAGAGAGACATTGACAACGCCACCCGGTACATTCCGCAGAAGATCATTCCGTCCCTGCGCGGCGAATTCGAAGAGAAGGTAGCCATCATCGGCGCCGGTCCGGCCGGTCTCTCCTGCGCCTACTTCCTGGCACTGAAGGGCTACCGTCCGACGGTCTTCGACAAGAATGAGAAGCCCGGCGGAATGCTCGTCTATGGCATTCCGAGCTACAAGCTGGAGAAAGACGTCATTGCAGCGGAAATCGACGTCATCAAAGAACTCGGCGTCGAAATCAAGTGCGGCGTCGAGGTCGGCAAAGATGTCACCATCCAGGAACTCCGGGAACAGGGCTACAAGGGCTTCTATGTTGCCATTGGCTGCCAGGGCTCCCGTACGGCGGGCGTCCCGGGCGAAGATGCCAAGAACGTCATTTCGGCGGTCGACTTCCTGCGGACCGTCGGCGAAAACGAAGCCACGAAGGTCAAAGGCAACGTCGTCGTCATCGGCGGCGGCAACGTGGCGGTCGACGTGGCCCGCACGGCCAAACGCTGCGGTGCCGGAGACGTCACTATGGTCTCCCTGGAGCAGCGGGACGAAATGCCTGCCTCCGAAGAGGAACTGCTGGAAGCGCTGGACGACGGCATCAAAGTCGAGAACGGCTGGGGCCCGAAGGAAATCATCGTCAAACGCGGCAAGGCCGTCGGCGTGGTCCTCAAGAAGTGCACGTCCGTCTTTGACGCAGACCATAAGTTTGCACCGCAGTATGACGAAGACGACACCATGACCATTGACTGTGACAACGTCTACCTGTCCATTGGCCAGTCCATTGTCTGGGGAGACCTCCTCAAAGACACCAAAGTGGAATTCGGCCGCGGCAACGGACCGGTTGCAGATGCGCACACCTATCAGACGGCGGAGCCCGACATCTTCGTCGGCGGCGACGTCTATACCGGACCGAAGTTCGTCATTGACGCCATCGGCGCCGGCCATCAGGCTGCCGAGTCCCTGCACCGTTACGTCCACGACTTCGGCTGCTCGCTGACCATCGGCCGTGACTGGCGTGAGCTCATTGAGCTGGACAAGGACGACATCACCCTGCCCGAGTACGACAAGACCCCGCGGCAGAAGCATGGATTCGACCCGAAGATTGACATCCACACGTCGTTCCGTGACCCGAAACTTCCGTTCACGGCGGAGCAGGTCCAGGCAGAGACCCAGCGGTGTCTGTCCTGCGGCGCCTCGTACGTTGACCCGAACCGCTGCATCGGCTGCGGCATCTGCACCACGAAGTGCAAATTCGACGCCATTGAAATCCACCGCGAAATTCCGGAGGCCTCCAAGATGGACCGCACGGAAGACCGCCTGAAGATTATTGGCAAAGAGGCCGTCAAGCGTGCCATCCGCCTGCAGAAAGAAAAGATTCTGAAATAAGTTTCATAACAAAAAAGGCTGTCTCCTTCCGGAGACAGCCTTTTCTATTCGCCGCGCTTATTCTTCGGCTCCGTACTGGTACGGCCCGAAGGGTTTGGCGTCTTTGTACTTTAGGAAATTGCGGATGAGCAGGATGATGGCCGCGGCCGCAAGGACGGCGGACAGCACCTGCGACACGCGTACGGCCGAACTGCCGAAGTACAGGCTGTCGGTGCGGATGCCCTCCACGAGGACCCGCTCCAGTCCGTACCATGCCATGTAGGAGAGAATGATCTGGCCGCGGTATTTGCGGCGGTTCTTAAACATGAAGTACAGAAGGACAAAGCCCAGCAGGCACCACAGGGACTCATAGAGGAATGCCGGGTGCACGGCGCGGTCCGGCGACACCACCACATGGTGTTCCGCAAAGAACTCCTGGTGGGTCGTAATGTACAGGCGGATCTTGTCGGACATCATGCCCCAGGGCAGGTTCGTGTTGGTGCCGAAGGCCTCCTGGTTGAAGAAGTTGCCCCAGCGGCCGACCCCCTGCCCCAGCAGGAACCCGACGCCGGCCAGGTCCAGGGCGTCCAGGATGCTCGTCTTCCGGATGAGGCTGACCAGGAAGGCCCCGAGCGCGCCGAACAGCACGCCGCCGTAGATGGCCAGTCCCCCGTCGTGGATTTTCCAGATGTCCCCGAGGTGCTGGGAGTAATAGTCCCACGTGAACACGACGTACATGAGCCGGGCCCCGACAATGCCGAGGACCGTGCCCCAGATGACCATGTCATAGAACTTGTCGAGGTCCATGCGCTGCCGCCGGGCCAGCCGGGTCACCGCCACCAGCGCCAGGATGTACCCGATGGCAATGATGAGCCCGTAGAACCGGATGGTAATGGGGTGGCCGCCGATGGTAAAGTCCGCCAGGACGGACGGCACGCTGAACCCGCGTTCCATACCGTTGAAATAGACGACCGAGTAGTCGCTCATAATTCTTCATCCTTTCCGGGGAGCACGACCGACAGGGCGCAGTACTCCTCGTTCATCTGATGCTGCAGCTGTTCTTCCAGGTCGGCGGCGGTCAGGGACCGGTAAATGCCGATTTCGTCGAACAGATGGTATCCTTCAAACTGCGCGGCAACCAGCTCGTTGGCCAGGTCCTCCACGTCGTTGTAGCCCATAATGGCTTTGCCGTAGCTCATGTTGCGCAGGCGCTCGAAGGCCTCCGGGTCTATGCCCTCCGCCTTGACCCTGCGGATTTCGGCCTTTATTTCGTCTGCCAGTTTCTGCGGGTCTTTCGTCTCGCCCTCAAAGAGGACGCTGGCGTAACCGTAGCCGGCAAAGTATTCGTAGTCGAACCCGGGGTTGATGAGCCCCTCGGACAGGAGCCGGTTGTAGAGTTCGGATGTGTCGCCGGCAATGTAGTCGAGCAGCAGCCCGGTAATGATCTTCTCCCGGAGGGTGCGCACCGGCGTGCCGTGGGTCTCCTTGAACCCCATGGCCAGAATGGGCATGGAGACGGGAAATTCCTGGGCGATGTACGGTTTTACAATGTCCGCCGGCTCTCCATAGTCCGCACGTTCCGTGTAGACCGGGCCGGCGGTCTGCAGGCACTGGTTGCAGACCGCAAGGACTTCGTCCGCCGTGGTGTTGCCGGCCACCGCCAGCACCATGTTGTTGAGACTGTAGAAACTGTTGTAACAGCCGTACAGCAGGTCCGCCGTAATGTGGGAAATGGAGTCCACGGTGCCGGCAATGTCAATTTTCACCGGGTGGCTGTGGTACAGGCACCGGAGCAGGTTGAAGAGCACCTGCCAGCCGGGGCTGTCCTGGTACATCTGGATTTCCTGGCCGATGATGCCCTGCTCCTTGCGCACCGTCTCTTCCGTGAAGTACGGGTGCTGGACGAAATCCAGGAGGATCTTCAGGTTCTCCCGGAAATTCGAAGAACAGGAGAACAGGTAGCAGGTCTTGTCAAAGGTGGTGTAGGCGTTGGCCGCGGCGCCGGTCTCGGCGAACCGCGTGAACGCGTCCAGCTCCTCGCTCTCGAAGAGCTTGTGTTCCAGGTAGTGGGCGGTGCCTTCCGGCAGGGCCTGTGCCTCCCCGCCCTTTTCTTTGAGAAACGTGTCTATGGAGCCGTAGTTCGTGCCGAACACGGCATAGGTGGACGCATAGTCCTTCTTCGGGTAGACCAGGATGGTCAACCCGGAGGGGTGCTTACATTCATAGTAGGCGTCTCCGAGAAGGTCGTTCCGGATTTCGCGGATGCTGTTACTCATGCGGGCACCTCCTCGTCGGGAGCTGAATCGCCCTCGGTCAGGGTTCCCTTCAGCAGAAATACGGTGTCGAGCGTCATGCGCTTTGCGGCCTCCACAGCCTGTTCCCGGGTCACGGCGGCGCAGCGTTCCACGAGTTCGTCCGGGGTCTGGAAGGCCGGGTCGCACAGCTGCGATGCCGCCCACCCGTCAATGTCCAGCGGGTTGTCACAGATGGTGCCGAAGGCGTCCTTCATGGACCGGACGGATTTCTGCAGGTCCTCTTCGGTAATGTCCCCGCCGGCCATGCCCTGCAGCTGTTTGCCAATTTCCGCAATGGCCTTTTCGGCGTTCTCATTCTCAATGCCGCTCTGGACAATGACAATGCCCTTCTGGGACAGGAACCGGGCGGAGCAGTAGTAGCAGAGGCTCTGCTTTTCGCGGACGTTTTCAAAACAGCGGGAGTACGTGCCGCCGCCGAAGATGTCGGTCATCATGCGAAGGACCGGGTACTCGGCTTCGGCGTCCCGCATGCCGGCGCGGTACCCGAGGACCAGCTTGCCCTGTTTGACCGGCTGTTCCTCTTCCACGCGGCGGACGGTGTCGGCGCGCTCCACGACTTCGGTGTGGATGGCGGCCAGCGGGCCGCGCTCCATGGCGGCCAGCCGGGCCCGGAAGACCTCGGCGGCGGTGTCGAGTCCGCCGCTGCCGACTGCGTTAAGCTGGAACCGCGCCGTCTTCAGCACGTGCTTCCAGGTTTCCGTGACGGATTCCGGGGTCAGGGCGGCAACGCCGTCCCGGGAACCGAGCGCGCTGACGCGGTAGGCCTCTTTGTCACACATGGCCTCAATGAGGCGGCGGTAGGCGTAAAAGCGTTTGTCGTTGATTTCGCCGTCAATGCGTTCCGTCATGAGGCGCTTTTCCCGTTCGAGGTCCTCCGGCGAAAGGACGCCGCCGGTAAGGTTCGGCTCAAAGAGCACGGACGCCAGGAGTTCGGCGCACTCCCGCATGAGGTCCTCGCCGTTCAGGGCGAAGCGGCTGTCAATCATAGTCATGGAGAATCCGATGACGTGGTTCTCCCCCATCTTGTTGACGAACGGGTTCAGCGTGGCGCCGTAGAGTTCGGCCAGCCGCTTGTTCAGGGACAGCATGTCCGGGAAGGCGGCCGAGGTCCGGCTGAACAGGAACGGCAGGATGGCCTCCGCCGCGGGTTCTTCCGGGAGCGGGAGGATGAGGTACAGGCTGAGGCGGCCGGTCTTGAACCGGTCGGTCTCATAACGGCAGACCTTAAAACCCGGCAGGAGTTCCTGCAGTTCAAAGGTGTTTTTCATAGAGGTCTCCTTCTCTGCCGGAACGGGCGTCCGGCGGGGCAGAATTATGGGAAACATTATAGCAAAAAACCACTCATACGAAAAGGGCTGCCGCTTGTTCGGGGGCGTTTGACTAACGGCCGGTTCTGGGTTAGAATCTTCCAGATAATAATAAGAGGAAAGGCCTGACCAAACAGGTTCCTATCGAGAAAGGAAACGTTATGCAG
>ONLO01000124.1 GCA_900318715.1 uncultured Eubacteriales bacterium
CCGAAGACATCCGGAATTTCATGAAAGGCAATGGCGCCGACGACCGTAGCCGTGACCGGCTCCACGGAGGCCATGATGGAGGCCTTGCCCGCCGGCACGCGCTCCAGGCCGTTCGTGTAGAGCATGTACGGCAGCAAAGAGACGACGACCGACATGAGAATGGCCATGAGCACGAACTTCGGAATGGAACCGCCGGCCAGCGCCGCAGTGCGGATTTCCGCCGGGCGCAGGAAGACCAGGGACCCCAGAATGGCGAACAGGAACGTGTACGTGGTAATGGTGTTGGTCCGGTAGCCCTTCCCTATGGCAATCTTGCCGAAGATGCTGTAGAGGGCATAGCCCAGCGCGGACAGAAAGCCGGTGATGACGGCCCGGAGCGGCAGCGGCGCGGCATCTCCGACGAACCCGGAGACCAGCGCGCAGCCGGCAAACGCCAGCACACAGGCCAGGACCTTCCGCCGGGTAAGGGCTTCTTTAAACAGGAGTGCTGACAGCAGCATGACAATGGCCGGTGCCGCGTACAGCAGGGTGGCCGCCGCGGACATGGACGTAGCCTGAATGGTGCTGAAGTATGCCCAGGTGAAGAAGACCATGCTGACAAGGCCGGAGCAGAGGAAGACCCAAAGGTCCTGCCACCTGACCTTCAGTGCATCCCGGTCAAAGAGCAGGCAGTAGGCCAGCAGCACGAGTCCGGCAAAGCCAACCTTGAACAGCGTCAGGTGCATGGTGCTGACGCCGAGGGCGGAGAAGAACCGGACAAAGATGCCGGAGAAGCCCCAGGACATGGCTGCCAGTATGACCAGGATACTGCCGGTGAATTCACGTTGTTTTACCATGAAGCGGTCCTCTCTTATCCTTCGTATTTGTAGATGCGCGGGACCCGTTTGTTGATGTCACACATGAGCTCGTAGTTGAACCGGCCGGAGAGGTCCCCGACCTCTTCGGCGCTGATGTGTTCGGACTCCTGGTATCCGATGAGGACGGCTTCATCGCCCTTGTTCACGTCCGGAATGTCGGTCACGTCGACCATGAACTGGTCCATGCAGACCCTGCCCACAATGGGGGCGCGCTTGCCGTGAATGAGCACGGAGCCCTTGTTGGACAGGCTGCGCGGGTAGCCGTCGCCGTAGCCGACCGGTATGGTGGCAATGACCGAGTCCCGCTCCGTTACGAACGTGGAGCCGTAGCTGACCGGGAACCCGGGGCCGACCGTTTTGACATGGGACACATGGCTGACCAGACTCAGGGCGGGCTTCAGATCCATCCGGTCCGCCTGCACTTCATTGCTTGGCAGAAGGCCGTAGATAGTAATGCCGAGGCGGACCATGTCGCGGAAGTCTTCGTCCCGCTCCATGACCGCGGCGGAGTTGCACATGTGGTGAATGGCAATGCCGACCCCTGCGTCTTCCAGAGCCTTGGAGAACTCCGTGAATTTCCGGATCTGGAGGTCCATGGACGTCTTGTCCGCCTCATCCGCGCAGGCAAAGTGCGTGAAGAGGCCTTCCAGCGTCAGGTTCGGCAGGTCCGCCGTCTTCTTCAGTTCCTCCACGCTCTCCGGTGTCGGCTGGAACCCGATGCGGCCCATGCCGGTGTCCACGGCCGCGTGGACCACGGCCGATGTCTTGGCGGCGCCGGCGTGCTGGGAAATCTGTTTAGCCTCCTCATACGAGGAAACGGTCAGGGTCAGGCGGTACATGATGGCGCGGGTCAGCTCGTCCTCGAACACGTGCCCGAGGATGAGGATGGGCTGGTCAATGCCGAACATCCGAAGGTCCACGCCTTCGTCCACGGTGGCCACCGCATAGGCGTCCACGCCAATGCTGTTCAGCGCCTGGGCCACCGGCATAGCGCCGTGGCCGTAGGCGTCCGTCTTAATGACGCCCATGATTTTGACGCCGTCGCCGACCCGCCGCATGGACTCTTCCACGTTGTGGCAGATGGCACTGAGGTCTATTTCCGCATATACACGTTGGGGTTTCATCTGATATCACCTTGATGCTATAATTTTGGGTAGAAAAATAATTGTATCCATTGTAGTACGAAACGCAGTCCGTTTCAATAAAAGGAGTGTTCCATGGAACCCGTTGCCCACCTCTACACCAACCTGTCCGGCAAGTTCGGTCTGCCCCGGCAGGCCGGCATTGTCCCGGAATTCAAGGGCCGCATCGTCTTCACTGAACAGTACCGCAACCCGGACGCGCTGCGCGGGCTGGAGTCGTTCAGCCACATCTGGATCCTCTGGCTGTTTTCCGAGTCCCCGACGGAGGACGTCCCGGTCATGGTCCGCCCGCCGCGCCTCGGCGGCAATGCCAAGAAAGGCGTCTTTGCAAGCCGTTCCCCCTTCCGGCCGAACGGCATCGGCATGTCTGTGGTCAAAATGGATTCCATTGACTTCGACACCCCGGAGGGACCGGTCATTACGGTCTCCGGCCCGGACCTCATGAGCGGCACGCCCATTCTGGACATTAAACCGTACATGCCTTACTCCGACAGCATTCCGGAGGCGTCCGCCGGGTACACGAAGGGGCTTTCGGATCTGTTCCTGACGGTGGCGTTCCCGGACGAGCTGCTGCAAAAATTCCCCCCGGAGAACCGGGAGGAACTCGTTGCGCTTCTTCACCTGGATCCGCGTCCGCAGTATCAGCGGGACCCGGAGCGTGTTTACGGCCTGACGTATCTGGACTACGACGTCCGCTTCCGCATTGATGACAATGACGTCCTTACGGTCTGCGAAGTCGTGCCGCGCACGCACTGACCTGTTCGCACAGGTAACGGATTTCTTCTTCCGTATTGTCTTCGTTCACGGAAATGCGGATGGCGGTCTTTGCCTCCTCTTCCGTGCGGCCAATGGCCAGCAGCGTCTTGCTCGGGGCGGCCGTGCCCGTGTGGCACGCGGAGCCGGCGGAGACACAGATTCCCTGTTCGTCCAGCGCCTTCACCAGTTCTTCCGCCGGAACGCCGTCGAAACAGAAGTTGACGGTGCCCGGGAGCGCGTGGTCGTAGGAGCCGTTGAACGTGGTGCCGGGAATGTCCGACAATAAATCAATCAGAATCTTTCGGAAGCCTTCCGTCTTGGCGCGGTTGGCTTCCATCTTTTCGTCCTTGTCGCTGAGTGCGGCGGCCATGCCGACAATGCCGGGCACGTTTTCCGTACCGGCGCGTTTGCCGCGTTCCTGGCCGGCCCCCTGGATGACGCGGGACAGGTCAATGCCTTCCCGGGTGTAGAGGGCGCCGACGCCTTTCGGGCCGCCGAATTTATGGGCGGACAGGGACAGGAAATCCACGCCCAGTTCGTCCACGTCCACCGGAATCCGGCCGACCGCCGCCACGGCATCCGTGAAGAACAGGACATCCTTAATGCTGCAGTGGACCGCAATGTCGTGGATGGGCTGGATGGTGCCGAGTTCGTTGTTCGCCAGCATGACGCAGACGCCGCAGGTGTTGGCCTTAATGGCGTGGTCCACACGCTCGTGGGAAATCCGGCCGGTCTCGTCCGGGTCCAGCGTGGTGGTGGAGAAGCCCATGGCCTTGATCTGCGCCAGGGTCTCCTGCACCGACGGATGCTCCATCCGGGTGGTGACAATATGGGTCTTTCCCATTTCCAGGCCAATGGCCGCCATGGTCAGAAGGGCCTGGTTGTTGGCCTCGCTCCCGCCGGAGACGAACGTAATTTCACTGGTCTTGCAGCCGAGCGCCGTGGCTATTTCATAGCGGGCCGCTTCCAGTGCAACTTTGGCCTCCCGGCCGGCGGTATAGTCCGCGGACGGGTTGCCGTACGTGTCCCGCAGGGCCTCGGTCATTTCTTCCAGTGCAGCCGCGCTCAGTTTGGTGGTGGCTGCGGTATCGGCATATACATTCACGGGTAACACCTCCGTGTTCAGAATGTTCAGAGTAAAAATGCAGAAACATTGTAACGAAAAACGCCGGGACCTGCAAGTCTGCAGGTCCCGGCCTTACATTGTGTATTATTTCCGTGCCGCAACGAGGAACATGGGCGTGGAGCGGAAGTTGAGTTTCTCCTGCTCATTCCATACGGTTTCCCAGATGTCCGTTTCCGCGGAGGCGGCCATGCCGAGGTCCGCCAGCGTCACCAGGTCCCAGGCGGGGCGGTGCTCGGCGCTTAAGGGAATGACCCGGGCAATTTCCTCCATCCGGTCGTAGCGGTCCCCGACGTTCAGGTCCGCCACGCCGGCTTCCCGGGAATTGATGCGGTCCTGTTCGTAGGCGTCCCGTTTGTCGTCCTCAAAGAGGTAGTTGTACCAGTTGGCGTCGAAGTTCAACAGAAGGCCGTGTTCGGTCAGGACCCGGTTCCACTCTTCATAGGCCACGCACGGGTGCGGCAGGTTCCAGGTGAGGTTGCGGGACAGGACGACGTCAAAGGACGCGTCTTCAAAGTCCAGCGTCTCGGCGTTCATCTCGTAAAAACGGATCTTCGGGAGGAGCTTTCCGGCGTTGACCCGGGCCTGCTCCAGCATGGCCGGCGTCAGGTCCACGGCCGTCACGTCGTACCCGGCCTCCGCCAGGATAATGGCGAAGAAGCCCGGGCCGGTCCCGACTTCCAGGACACGGATGCTGCTGCGGTCGCGGTTCGGGAACGCGCGGTCAATGCGCGACGAAATGACGGCCTTCCAGATTTCCCTCTGGTCCGTCATGAGTTCCGTTCTGTTTTCCATGGAATACGTCGGGGCCCGGTGCGTCCAGTACGCCCGGTTCTCCTCCGTCACATTTCGTTTTACGGCAACCGCAGTATTCATAAAAAACCCTCTTGGAATGGCAATTGTCTGATTACCATTCTAAGAGGGCATTGGGTGTGTCACAACCCCCCATGGGGGATATTATTTTTGTTTGACACCCTTCATGGAGAGCGAGATCCGCTTCTTTTTGACGTCCACATCCAGGACTTTGACGTTGACAATGTCGCCGACGGACAGCACCTCGGACGGGTGCTTTACGTACCGGTCCGCAATCTGCGAAATGTGCACGAGGCCGTCCTGATGCACCCCGATGTCCACGAAGGCGCCGAAGTCAATGACGTTGCGCACGGTGCCCTTCAGCTCCATGCCGGGCTGCAGGTCCGAGAGGTCCATGACGTCCGTGCGGAGCATGGGTTTCGGCAGGTCGTCCCGCGGGTCACGGCCCGGCCGGGTGAGGTCGTCCTCAATGTCTTTCAGCGTAGGTACGCCGATTCCAAGGCGTTTTGCCAGTTCGGAGTACCCGTACTGGCCGATGCGTCCGTGGAGTTCTGTCAAGGAGTTCCCCTTTACATCTTCAAGGGTGTATCCGCAGAGCGTCAGCAGGTCTTTGGCCGCCGCGTAGCTCTCCGGATGGACCCCGGTGTTGTCCAGAACGTTCTTCGCGCCCGGCACCCGGAGGAAGCCGGCGCACT
Organism: uncultured Eubacteriales bacterium; assembly: GCA_900318715.1. Taxonomy (GTDB): domain Bacteria; phylum Bacillota; class Clostridia; order Oscillospirales; family Acutalibacteraceae; genus RUG420. The sequence goes on from ONLO01000124.1 coordinate 5,387, forward strand.
GCTCATAGGCCTTGTCGCCGAGCTTCGGCACTTTCTTCAGCTGGGTACGACTGGTGAAGGCGCCGTTCTCTTCGCGGTACGCCACAATGTTCTTTGCCACCGTGGCGTTGATGCCGGCAATGTGGGACAGCAGGGACGGCGACGCCGTGTTGAGGTCGGCGCCGACCGCATTGACGCAGTCCTCGACCACGCCGTCCAGCGCCTCGGTCAGTTCCTTCTGCGGCATGTCGTGCTGGTACTGGCCCACGCCGATGGCCTTCGGGTCAATCTTGACGAGCTCGGCCAGCGGGTCCTGCAGGCGGCGGGCAATGGAGACCGCGCTGCGGATGTTGACGTCGAACTGCGGGAACTCCTCGGCGGCAAGTTTGGACGCCGAGTACACGGAGGCGCCGGCTTCGCTGACGACCATGTATGCCACGCTGCGGCCGGTCTCCCGTTTTATTTCTCCAATGGTCTCCGCGGCAAAGATTTCCGTTTCTTTGGACGCCGTGCCGTTGCCGATGGAGAGGACGTCCACCTTGTCTTTGGCCACAATGGACTTGACCGTCTGCTTGGCTTCCGCGTAGCGGCGGTCTCCCATGGTGACGTAGATGACCGCGGTGGAGAGGACTTTGCCGGTGCTGTCTACAGAGGCGCACTTGCAGCCGTTGCGGTAACCCGGGTCCAGCGCCAGGACCACCTTGCCCTTGACGGGCGGGGCCATGAGCAGCGGGCGCAGGTTCTGGGCAAAGACCTTGATGGCGTCTTCGTCCGCTCGTTCGGTCAGCGTGGAGCGGATTTCCCGTTCCACGGACGGGAAGATGAGCCGGTCATAGGCGTCTTCCGCCGCGGCTTCGGCAAAGCGCGCCGCCTCCGAGCCGTTGCTGTGGATGAGGACGCGGTCCATAACGTCGAGGGCCTTGTCCCGGTCGAATCCGACCGCCACTTTGAGGAAGCCCTCCTTCTCCCCGCGGTTGAGCGCCAGGATCCGGTGGTTGGCAATGCGGGACACGCTTTCTTCGTACTCGTAGTACTGGGAATAGACGCTGTCTTCGTCGGTGGCCGCCTTCGAAGAGACGGTGCCGGTTTTGAGCATGAGGTTTTTCAGGCGCTTGCGCACTTCGGCATCGTCCGAAATCTGTTCGGCAATAATGTCCGAGGCGCCCTGCAGGGCCTCGTCGGCGCTGGCAACGCCCTTCTCTTCGTCCACGTAGGCTTCCGCCAGTTCGGCAAGGGGCTTGCCCTCGGTCTTCCGTTCGAAGATGGCAATGGCCAGCGGCTCGAGCCCCTTCTCTCTGGCCATAGAGGCGCGGGTCCGCCGTTTCGGTTTGTACGGGCGGTATAGGTCCTCTAACTCCGCCAGGGTCTTCGC
>ONLO01000167.1 GCA_900318715.1 uncultured Eubacteriales bacterium
ATGTCCGGCTGCGAGGTGACTTTCTGGTTGAACGCGTAGACGTTTTTCAGCTGCATTTCAAAGACAATGCCGCCCTCGCGGTTTTCGTTGTACCGGCGGATCTTGTCCATGTATTTCAGCGGGTTGTGGAGTTTGACATGCCATTTGTGGTCATCCGTATTCGGCATGACGCCCCACTGGTCCAGACGGAAGTCGATGAGCTGAGAGACGAACGGCGAGTCCCCGAGCAGCGTTGCCAGCATCAGATACCCGGTCTGGAACGCCTTGGAGCCGCCCACTTTCATGAAGTCGGCCAGAGTCGTGCCGTTGTTGACACCGGCCAGGGTCGTAATGGAGGCAATCCGGCCGCCCATGCCGCCCTTGAACAGCGGGGACAGTTCGTTCTCCGGCGTAACCGCTCTTTCCTCTTCCGAGCCGTTTGCCAGAAGTTCTGCAAACAGCCGTGACGGCGGTGCACCGAACGAGTGGCCGACCAGGTGGATCTTGGCGTGGTCACCCGGCTGGCCCCAGTCCTTCAGGATGCCGGGGTACGTGCGGCCGTAACGGGCATGGCCGTAGCGCTCGCTGTGGGCCTTGCCGTAGTCAACGGTGCCGCCGACCAGACGGGCATACAGCTCACAGGTCCGGTCCCAGGCATTGTTGATGGGGCCGACGGCGGGGCCGTAGGTCTCATAGCCGTTCTTGTTCAGGTACTTGACGGCGTTCTTGGTCAGGCTGAAACCCCAGCCGGACAGGAAACGGCTGACACCGTCTTCGTCGCCGTAGCCCATGAACCCGTGGACCAGAATAACAGGATACTTGTTGTTGCGTTCCATTTCCGTTCACTCCTTTGGTTTCCAATAAACGATACTGTTTCATTGTAAATGGCAGCGCCCGGAAATTCAACCGGTTCCCGTATTTTCCCGGTTCCGGACATTCGCTTTTCTCTTGACTTTTGTTTGCCGCATCCCTATAATAATTAAGCGGCCTCTGAGGCCGGGCTGAGGACCATTAGCTCAGTTGGTTAGAGCAGCCGGCTCATAACCGGTGGGTCCGGGGTTCGAGTCCCTGATGGTCCACCACTTTTTTGAAAACCGAACACATAGGGGTATAGCTCAGTTGGTAGAGCAGCGGTCTCCAAAACCGCGTGCCGAGGGTTCAAGTCCTTCTGCCCCTGCCATTGATGAAAGGCGTAACACCGTTTGGTGTTACGCCTTTGTCTTTAGTAACGATTCAGCTCATGGGATACCAGCACGTCCCCCTCATAGACGAGCTTCAGGGAGAAGAACGGGCCGGGTTCGGCAATGAGGCCGAGGAAGATCCGGTCTCCTTCCCAGGTCGGGAGTTCCGGGACGCGGGCCTTGTCCACCCAGACGAGTTCGCCTTCGCTGCACTCCTTGAGGCTGCCGGTGAACTTGTCCGCCGTAAACAGGTGCATGTACTCCCCTTCATACCGGTCCGACACGAACGTGACAACGCCGCGGTACTGCGGGTCCGAAAGCGTCAGGCCCGTCTCCTCGAACGTTTCGCGGACGGCGCACTCCACCGGACTCTCGTCCTCTTTGCACTTTCCGCCGACACCAATCCATTTGCCGCGGTTGATATCCTGTTCCTTTTTGACGCGATGCAGCATGAGATACTGTCCGTCACGCTCCACATAGACCAGGGTCGTGTTCAGCATGGGCCGTCCCCTCTCCTCACTTGTTGTCCTTGTTCACCTTGACCGTAAAGTCAAGGACAATGTCCGGGCAGCGGTCACATTTTATGGTGAGCGACGCCTTGCCGTTCCGGCCGGTCGTCTTCACATACGTGCCGGTCATGCCGCCGCGCAGCGGGACCGCCTTCGGGCCGATGAGCTGCACCGGGCCGCGGGTGGAGAAGCTGACGACGTCACTCGCAAACACCAGCGGGTTGCCCTCGCCGGAGACGGCCGTAATGTTGACCGTGGCCACGTCATACGTGGTGTCTTCGGTCAGAGCCGTGTGGTCCACCGTCACGTCCAGTGCGAATTCGGACATGGGGCACTTCGTAATGGACTTGACGACGCGGTCCCCCTTGACGGCATCAATACGGTAGGTCGTGACGTCCGTACCCCAGTTTCCGACGTAGTTTCCAAAGATATCATAGGCCTTTTCAAAGTTGATTTTGTCACGGACCATGGAGGCGCCGAGGCTGCCGATGGTGACCGGGTTGACCACGCCGCCGATGCCGTCGTGGTTGAACTTCTTCACGGCGGACTTAATGCTCTCCGAGCTCTTGTGGGTCATGCCGTAGTTCTTCTCGAGCAGCTCGCCGATGAGGTCGTCAATCTTCATGGGCGGGTGCGGCAGGTTCGGCCAGGTCTCCCGGTCCGGGTCGAAGCGGCGGACGAATTCGCCGTTCTTATAGAGGTTGATGTAATCCGCATTTGTGAAGACGTAGACGTCTCCGAGGCTGCCGCCGGGGTGCTCGCCGATGTCCATGGAGGAGCTGACGAAACAGACATCGTCCTGATCCCCCTGGCTGGCGTAGACGTACGCGGCCATCTTCGGGTTGCGGAACATGTCCAGGACGCCGTGGTAACAGATGCGGTCGCCGGAGCCGAAGTCCTTGTGGGTGTTGTAGTCGAACATGCACCAGCCGAAGGCACCGGAGACGCCGTTCTTCGGGTCGTACATGTCGTCCAGAACGCGGGCGTGCCGCAGGCTCTGGCTCAGTCTGTGGTCCTCACAGTCAAACGACTTCGTCGGGAACATGTGGCCGTTGTGCTCGGAGACCAGATACGGTTTCCAGGCCTTCGGGGTCACCATATATTTCTTCTGGATGCCGGGGTTGTTCCCGGTGTGGGAGAAGTCGTTGTACGCGTAGACGTCCTCGAGCAGGTTCGAGAACGGAATGTAGCGCGCGCCGGAGGTCGGGCGGGTCGGGTCCAGTTCCCGGGCAACTTCGTTGGCGCGCGTGTAGAGTGCGTTGTCGTCCATGGACTCGTTGATGCGGACGCCCCAGAGCACAATGCTCGGATGGTTGCGGTACTGCAGGACCATTTCCCTGACGTTGGCAATGTGCTGTTCTTTCCAAGCGGCGTCGCCTATGTTCTGCCACCCGGGCGATTCGGTGAATACCAAAAGACCGCGGCGGTTGCACGCGTTCAGAAAAT
>ONLO01000127.1 GCA_900318715.1 uncultured Eubacteriales bacterium
AAAACAATGGAATAACGGAGAGAGAGCTGAATCGCCCGGGCGATTCAGCTCTTTTTTTGTATCCCGCAGCACGTTTGAAAAAAAGATGCAAAACTCGTAAAGAAATTTATATAAATCCATTGACAAGTTATGAAAGCAGACTATAATAGAGTCGAACCAATGAAAAGGAGGCGGAACCGTGGCAAAAAGCGTTTACTCACTTGTTCTCAGCGACGAAGTCATCCGCGAAATTGACCAGCTGGCGTACCGGAACCAGACGAACCGTTCCAACATGGTCAACCAGATCCTGGCGGAGTACGTGTCGGTGCCCACACCGGAAAAGAGGATGCAGGAAATCTTCGACCGGATGGAGGCACTTCTGCTCGGCACCGGCGTGGAAAACAATGCATTTCAGCTTCAGAGCCTGCCGTCGGAGACCATGTTCTCGTTGCGGTCGGCCATAGCCTACAAATACAATCCGTCCGTGCGGTACAGCGTGGAACTGTATAAGCAGCGGGACGACGACGGTGCGTTCGGCGAACTGCGCGTCGGGCTGCGCACCCAGAATCAGGCGCTCATTCAGTGCATGTCGGAGTTTTACAACCTCTGGAACAGCACGGAGTGCCAGTACTTTGAAGACATAGACGCCGCCGCAGACGGCGAGAAGTACGTCCGCAAACTCAAACTCAAGACGACTGACGGCACCGGGGAAAAACTGTCCGGCCTCACCGTCGGGGACGTCATTTCCACTTATATCCGCACCTTTGACCGGGCGCTCAAGGCCTACTTTGAACGGGTCGGCAGCGGCCGGGACACGGGTGCACCCATTGACGCTGTGTACCAGCAATATCTGAAAGGGGAGGTTTTTGTATGAACTTCCAGAACTACACCAAAAAGAGCCTTGACGCCATCCAGCGCGCCCAGGGAATCGGCGCGGGGTACGGCAACCAGTCCCTGCAGCCCGAACACCTGCTTGTGGCACTCCTCGAGCAGGACAACGGCCTCATTCCGGGCCTTGTGACCCGCTGCGGCGGCAACCCGGACGCCCTGCACCGGGACCTTGAGGGGCTCATCCAGAATTTCCCGAAAGTCTCCGGCGCCTCGGCCGACCGCATGTATGCCAGCTCCGAGCTGGAAGCCGTCATGAACGAGGCGGAGAGCACCGCCAAAAAGATGCAGGACGAGTACGTCTCCGTGGAGCACATTATGGTGGGCATTCTGGAGAAGGCGTCCGGCAGTCTGAAGCAGCTGCTCGGCCGGCACAATCTGACGACCGCCGGATTCATGGAGGTCTTGAAGGACGTCCGCGGCAACCAGAAGGTGACGACCGACACCCCGGAGGACACCTATGACGTCCTCAAGAAGTACGGCTCGGACCTGACCGAAATGGCCCGCAGCCAGAAGCTGGACCCGGTCATCGGCCGGGACGACGAAATCCGGAACGTCATCCGCATCCTGTCCCGGAAGACCAAGAACAACCCGGTGCTCATCGGCGAGCCCGGCGTCGGCAAAACCGCCATTGCGGAGGGCCTTGCCCAGCGCATTGTCCGGGGCGACGTCCCGGATAACCTCAAAGACCGCAGCATCTTCTCTCTGGATATGGGCGCCCTCATTGCCGGCGCCAAGTACCAGGGCGAATTCGAGGAGCGCCTCAAGGCGGTCCTGGGCGAAATCAAGCAGTCCGAGGGACAGATCATCCTGTTCATTGACGAACTGCACACCAGTGTCGGTGCCGGCAAGACCAACGGCGCCATGGACGCCGGCAACCTTCTGAAACCCATGCTGGCGCGCGGCGAACTGCACTGCATCGGCGCCACGACGCTCAACGAGTACCGCCAGTACATTGAAAAGGATGCCGCCCTGGAGCGCCGGTTCCAGCCGGTCATGGTGGACGAACCCACCGTGGAGGACACCATTGCAATCCTGCGCGGACTCAAGCAGCGCTACGAAGTCTACCACGGGGTCAAGATCCAGGACCAGGCACTCATTGCGGCCGCCACGCTGTCCAACCGGTATATTACCGACCGGTTCCTGCCGGACAAGGCCATTGACCTTGTGGACGAGGCCTGTGCGCTCATCAAGACCGAAATGAACTCCATGCCGACGGAACTCGACGAGATCCGCCGGGACATTATGCAGTTGGAAATTGAAGAGGCCGCGCTTAAGAAAGAGGAGGACAACCTCTCCAAGGCGCACCTTGAGGAAATCCAGAAGAAGCTTGCCGAAAAACGCGACACGTTCAACGCCATGAAGGCCCGCTGGGAAAACGAGCGGGACTCCATTGGCAAGGTCCAGAAAATCCGTGAGGAACTGGAGGACGTGAAGGCGCAGATTGAGCAGGCCGAGCACCAATACGACCTGAACAAGGCCGCCGAGCTCAAGTACGGCCGCCTGCCGCAGCTGCAGCAGGAACTTGCCGACTGTGAGAAAGAGGCGGAGGAGACCGAGTCCTCGAAGGAGAAGCTCCTGCGGGACCGCGTCACCGAAGAGGAAATTTCCCGTATCGTCTCCAAGTGGACCGGCATTCCGGTGTCCAAACTGGTGGAGAGCGAACGGGACAAACTACTGCACCTCGACGATGTTCTGCATGAGCGCGTCATCGGCCAGGACGAGGCGGTCCGGAAGGTGAGTGACGCCATCCTGCGCTCCCGCGCCGGCATCCAGGACCCGAACCGGCCCATCGGCTCGTTCCTGTTCCTCGGCCCCACCGGCGTCGGCAAGACCGAGCTGTGCAAGGCGCTTGCGGAGGCGCTGTTCGACAGCGAGCGCAACATGGTGCGCATCGATATGAGCGAGTACATGGAGCAATACTCCGTGGCGCGTCTGATCGGCGCCCCTCCGGGATACGTCGGCTACGACGAGGGCGGGCAGCTGACCGAGGCGGTGCGCAGAAAGCCGTACGCGGTCGTGCTGTTCGACGAGGTCGAAAAGGCGCATCCGGACGTGCTGAACGTGCTGCTGCAGGTGC
>ONLO01000074.1 GCA_900318715.1 uncultured Eubacteriales bacterium
AATAGTTGGTGTAGTGGTTGGCAATGCCCATGATATTGGCAACGACGCCGAGGACCGCGGCAATAATGGCCGGAATGGTGCCCTTGCCGAAGAAGCCGAAGATGGCGGCAATGAGACCGAGCAGGGCGCCGAGCGCCAGAACCGCGAACATCTTGATGCGGCCCATGAGCTCGTCCGTGGCGGCCTTGGTGAGGTCTTCCTTGTACTGCTGGGCAGCCTTGCAGACCTTCATGGCTTTCTCCGTGTCGATCATGGTTTCGCCGTCGTTCATCTTGACGGGTTTGCCGTTCTTGTTGTACTTGGTAATGTCAAAGTCCTGTCCGAGCACGTCGAACGGAGCGGCAACGACCATCTTGCCCTTGCGGGTGGCAAAGGAGCGGAGTTCGCGGATGGTGTCCATACCGCCCTTGATCTGGGCCACACCGTCTTCGAACTGAGCCAGCTGCTTTTTGCCTTCCTTGAGCTGTTTCTTACCGTCTTTGAGCTGCTTCTGACCGTCGGCAAAGTCCTTTTCGCCCTGGGCGAGCTGTGCCTTACCGGCGTTGTAGTCCGAGTAACCCTTGTTCAGTTCTTTCTGACCGGCCGCCAGCTGGGCTTTGCCCTCTTTGAGCGCTTTCAGGCCGTCTTCATACTGCTTGAGCTGGGCCTTGCCGTCGGCCACCATGTTGGTCACATACTTCGGGAAGTCCACGACGTTCTTCGGAATGTCCAGACCGAGCTGTGCCGCCAGCGGGCGGACCACGGCCACAAACCATTCCTGTGCCGTTTTAAAGCCCGGCAGCTTGGCAATGGTGCCGTCACGGAAGGCGATGTACTGCTCCAGATACGGAACCAGCGGTTCAATTCTGGAGAGCGTTGCTTTACCCTCTTTGTAGGCGGCGGTGTTGTCATCAATCTGTTTCTGGCCGGCCGCAAGAGCGCGTTTTCCGTCGGCCAGCTGTGCCTCACCGGCACGGAGCTTGGAAGCGCCGTCGGCCAGCTGCGAACGGCCGTCGGCCAGCTGTACCGCACCGTCGGCCAGGTCTTTCTCACCCTGTGCCAGCTGGACAAGACCGTCGTTGTAGGTCTTGACACCGTCGAAATACGTCTTCTCGTTGTCGGCAATCTGGTTGATGCCGTCTTCCAGCATGACCAACGGATCTTCACCGTCCGAAGGTTCTCCCACCAGTTCCTTCTGGATGGCCTGTGCGTCCTTTACGCCAAGTCCGGCCGCGACCAGTGCAAAAATGCTGGCCAGCGCCAGAAGGAGACTGAGGAATTTCCGTAACGAATTCACCTTCATGGTTATGATTCCCCTTTCTAAGAATTAACCAAAACTGTTAACCAAACTACATATTACAACACGTGTTGACATCTGTCAAAAGAAAACAGGCCTGCGAGCGGCAGACCTGTTCGCACTCAGGGTTTGGAACGGTTCGACTTAATAACCGTAGTCATCGTCGTCGTCCATCTTCTGGGCGGTGAATTCAATGTCCATGAGGCCGGCGTCGGCGTCTCCCTTGACGGAGCCGTCTTCGAAGACTTCACAGTGGAACTTGATCTTCATGCCGTGATACTTGAACACGCCGTCGAGTTCGCCGTCGTCGTAGTCGACATTGTCAACGACTTTGTCGTTGTGGCCATCCTGCTTGATGGTGGCGCGCAGGCCGCCGTTTTCATTCAGGTCGAGAATGAGCTGGCCGTCCAGGCTGATCATTGCGGACGGGTCGGTCTTAATTTCATACTTACCAAGGATTTCTTCTAATTCCATGATAGTCCCTCCTGTAAAAAAACTTTGTGACGTTTGCCGTTCAAGCTAACTATACCGCAATCTTAGACTGCAGTCAATTTTTATTCTGTCCTTTTGCAAGCAGCTTGTCATAGACCGTAAATACCGTGCTGATGAGCAGGATTTCGGCCAGCGAAGCCGCCAGGATGAGAACGATCATCGGCACGCCGAGCGCCTCTACGTCCAGGAACGGGTACGGGTAGCGCGCTCCGCCCGAACCGAGGGTGAATCCGGCCAGCGGGCCGAGGACGGCCGTCAGGCCGTAAAGGGTCAGCGGGAGCGCCGCCAAAGGAACGTGCCGGAATTTCAGCTTGCCCCGCTCCGCAAAGAACAGGAATTCCAGCAGGACGGCCGCCGGCACGGCAACGTGCAGGTAAAACATGGCGGTGAAGAACCACTTCGGGCTTCCCGCCGCCGCCCCCATCCGGAAGATGGCCGCCACGGCACCGGTCTGGAAAATGCTCACGACGGCAGAGAGGTACCAGGCGGGATGATGAAGGGCTGAATCGCCCCGGAGAAGCCGCACGAAGTACGGCAGATAATACACAAACACATACGCGTTGGAGAGCGCCGTGAACGTTTTGAAGATTTCCGGGCGGAACGTCCCGAGGTACAGGCCGCCGTTCAGGAGGACCCCGATGAGCGATGCAGCTGTAATGATTCCCGCAAGCGCAATATGAAGCGCACGTTTCGTCATAGTCCCCTCTCCTCTCCGCAGTTTGACCCATTGTACCATGATGGGTATAATTTAGTCACTTGTAAATTTAGATTAGGGAGGTCCTCTCTATGGAGAAACGTGAAGCCTTTGGCTCCCGGCTCGGGTACATCCTCGTGTCCGCCGGATGCGCCATTGGAATCGGCAACGTCTGGAAGTTCCCGTTTTTGTGCGGGCAGTACGGCGGTGCCGCGTTCATTCTGATTTATCTGATTTTCCTGCTCATTATGGGAATTCCGGTCATGATCTGCGAGTTCACCATGGGCCGCGCCAGCAAACGGAGCGCCGCAAAGGCGTTTGAGGCGCTGGAGCCCGCCGGAACACGCTGGCACTGGCTGAAGTGGATTTCCATCCTCGGCTGCTGGCTGCTCATGATGTACTACACCACCGTGGCCGGGTGGATGATGTATTACGGCGTCCGCCACATCCGCGGGGACTTCGTCGGGCAGGACCCGGCTACCGTTGCCGGCGGATTCACCGGCATGCTGGGCAGCGCGCCGACCATGCTCCTCTGGACGGTGCTGGTCTGCATTCTCGGCTTCGTCATCTGCTACTTCGGCCTGCAGAACGGCGTGGAACGCATTTCCAAGTTCCTCATGACGGCCCTGCTCATCCTCATGATTGTCCTGGCCGTGCACTCTGTCTTCCTGGACGGCGCCGGTGCCGGCATTAAATTCTATCTGGTCCCGAACTTCAAGGACATGGCCGCCAAAGGCATTGGCAACGTCATCTTCGCCGCCATGAGCCAGGCGTTCTTCACACTGTCCATTGGTATCGGCGCCATGCTCATCTTCGGCAGCTACATTGGCGAAGACCGCAGCCTGACCGGCGAATCCGTCATTGTCACGGCGCTGGATACGGCGGTCGCTCTTATGGCCGGGTTCATCATTATTCCGGCCTGCTTCGCCTACGGCATTGAACCGGATGCGGGCCCCGGCCTCATCTTCATTACCATTCCGAACCTGTTCGTGGGCATGCCCGGCGGACAGTTCTGGGGCGCCCTGTTCTTCCTGTTCCTGACCTTTGCGGCCATGACCACGGTGGTGGCGGTCCTCGAGAACCTCGTCGCCTACGACATGGACCTCTTCGGCTGGACGCGGAAAAAGAGCGTTCTGGTCTCCGCCGTCCTCCTCATTGTCCTGAGCGTCCCCTGCGTCCTCGGGTACAACCTCTGGAGCGGCATCCAGCTCATTGGCGAAGGCAGCACCGTTCTGGACTTCGAGGACTTCCTCGTCTCCAACAACCTGCTCCCGCTCGGCAGCCTGGCCTTCGTGCTGTTCATCAGCCGCAAGAACGGCTGGGGCTGGAACAACTTCATTGCGGAGGCCAACAAGGGCAAAGGCATGAAGTTCCCGAACGCACTGAAAAACTACATTGCCTATGTGCTCCCGCTCATTATTATTGTCATTTACCTCAAGGGTTACTACGACATGTTCCATGAAAAGCCCGTCGGCCTCATGATCGGCTGGTTCATCTTTGCCCTGCTGCTCCTCGGCTTCATCTTCTACGTGGCGCTGTACCGCCCGTCTAAGAAAGAGGCCTGACGAAAGGCATTCCGTCAGCGAACAAGACCAACAAAAAAGCACCGGCATCTGCCGGTGCTTTTCTTTGGCTGTGTCAAATGAGGTCGGACCAGTTGCGGGAGCTGAAGTCCTCGTCGTCCAGGTCGTCGGAGAGGCCGTTCTCCAGACGGTACGCCTGGTCCAGGTCATACTGGAGCATACCGTCGTCCTGGTAGACTTCATTTTCTTCGTCCGCATCCAGCACGTCGGCCAGGTCCGGGTCCAGGATGGCCTCTTCCAGAGACACGCCGTTGGCCAGCAGCTCGTCCACAATGAGCTCGGCGTTGCCGCCCCAGGACAGGGCGGTGTAGCCGTTGACAATGTCGACGTCCTGGAAAGCATCCGGGTCCTCCAGCCGGTGAAAATCCGGGTCGGACTCTATGAGCGGCGTGCAGTCGTAGACGATGCGCTGGCCGCCCTCTACCGTCACAAGAAGGATGCCGTCCGAAAGCGGCCGGACATCTTCAATTCTGGAGTAGATCATATTACTTCCCCTTTTTGTCCTTCAGCAGCGGTTTGATGGCTTTGTAAATTTCACTGGCTTTCTTGTTGTCCTGGCTCGGGAACTCCCGGACCAGGGCGTTGTTAATGCCCTGTTTGGTCTTGTACTTCTGGATGATGGCCACGACCCGTTTGGTGAGGTCCTTGTCCGGAAGCACTTCCCGGACGCTGTCCCGGAGCTTGAGCTCCTCTTCCGCCTCGTTCTTGCGGTTGAGGTCGGCCACAATGTCGGTCTTAATGCCGCGGTCCGTCCAGAACTTGGCGGCGCTGGCAAAGCCCTTGTCCTTGGTGACAATGAAGAAATGGTCCTGCGGGTACATGGCCACCAGGTAGCCGAGGTAGGTCACCAGCTGGAAGTCCAGGGCGTTCTTGCTGCCGACGCCGACTTCCTGGAAGTGAAACTCCGCCTTGCACTCGTTGATCTTCTTGTGCATTCTGAAGGTCAGCGTGTTGGCGTTTTCACTGTAGAACAGCCAGACGCGGTCGTTCTTGCCGAGACGTTCAATGCCGTCCAGGCCGGCGCTCTTGGTGTTTTCATAATCTATGAGAAATAAATTCATACGAAATAACGTCCTTTACAAGTGGAATCAACTGCATTATAGCGCACGGGCCGGATAATTGCTATACTTATGTACTAGTAGAACAAACGGAGGGTCAAACTTATGGTATCCATTCGACGTTACAAAGAGACCGACCGCCCCGCGCTCCGGGCCTTTGCGCTGGCGCATGCGCCGGAGGGCTTTGCGGACAAAAAGGGCTCCACGGAGCTCTACCCCGCCATTTATCTCGACTATTACCTGGAATACGAGCCGGAGAACACGCTGGTGGCGGAAGACGAGGACGGCACCCTGGCCGGCTACATTGTCTGCTCCAACGACTACAACTGTTTCTGCCGGAAAATGGTGGGCTACGTCAAACGCCATGTGGCGCCCATTTCGTACGGCGAAGTCGGCCGCATAGACGAACTGATGGCCGCGGTCCGCAAACTGCACCCGGGCCTCACCACACACTGTTTTCTTCTGCTCTCCCCGGACTACCTGCACCAGGGCCTGTTCCGGGACCTGCTGACCGCCGAGGCGGGGCTGCAGGCCGAGTACAAGGACCCGTACCTTGCCGTCCTGTGGGTGGAGCCGGGTTCGCACAGGCACGGCGTCCTCTCCGACATTGGCTTTGAGGACTTCGGCACACCGGACGAGACCGGCACCGTCGCCATGATCCTGGACACCGAGCCGTTCGAGGGCAAGGCCCCGGCGCCGCTGAAGATGGACGAGGACGACGGATAAACAGTAAAAAACCGGCCGGAGAACTCCAGCCGGTTTTGTTTTTTGCTGCGGTTTATTCTACGTGGCTGTTCACGACGTTGTAGGAAGCGGCGCCGTCGGTGTACGTTCCATTGTAGTTGAAGTCGACAATGCCATTTTCGACGACCCATTTGCCGGCAGCGTTTTCGGCAATGCCGCTGAACGTGAGGTCCGGCACGCCGCCCACCGTGTAAGTCCAGACGCCGTTGACAAGTTCCACGGCGGCAGCGTCTGCGGCGTCTGCGGCGTCAGTGGCGTCAGTGGCAGTGTCTGCGGCTTCAGTAGCTACGTCCGTAACAACGTCTGCAGCAGCGGCAACGTCTGCGGCAGCTTCGGAGTCTTCCGAACGGTTCCCTGTGGCAATATTGATGATAAGCAGCAGCAGGACCGCACAGGCAACTGCCCAGAAAATCTGTGTGCTCTTCTCAAGATTCTTGAATTTCTCCATGACTTCCTCCATAAACAGCTTTTTGGTTAGCCGTAACTAACTCCGCTGTTGTTAATTATAACACTATTTCGTTTTTTGTACAGTAAAAATTTTCGTGTTTCTGCTCCCGCCGCTGCCGGGTTTTCCCGGCCTGGAACCCGGTTGACTTTGCTTATTATAAGTGATAATATTTTTTAAATTTTTATGCACGGCTGGTTACCCCGCAGTCTCTGGCTGCGGGGTTTCCCGTTGATGGAAGACGACGAATAAAAGATGGAGAAGGCTATGCGTAACCAAAAAAATGCTGAATCGCCCCAGACTGTCCCCTCCCGGACGGTCCGGGTCCTTGCGCTTCTCCTGCTGGCGGTCTTCATGGCAGCCGTTCTGAACCTCTCTGCCTACACGGATTTTGCCGCCCGGCGCCGGCAGACCCCGGTCATTATTGTCCACGGCCTGGCCGGTTCCAACCTCTACGAGAACCCGGGCACCCCGGACGAGTGGCAGCTGGCGGTCAGCGGACTCGGCATCGGCGCGGAGTCCCTCCTGAACTACCCGAAGATTTTCCCCACCATTGTGCGGCTCCTGACCAACGAGACGTCCGAGCTGGACTTTGAAACGACGCTGGCCAAACTCCACGAGGCCGCGCTCAAGACGGAGCTCAACTGCGACGAAAACGGCAACTCCAAGCCGAACATTGGCATTAACAACTACTGGACCGACTCGCTCGCCAACCACCCCGAGTACTTTGAACACAGCACCTCCGGCGTGGTCAAGCTGGCCAAGACCATCTGCATGGAGGTCGGCGCGGACAACGTGTACGCCTTCAACTACGACTGGCGGCTGGACCTCGTGGCCACGGGCCGCAAACTCGGGAACTACATTGACGAAATCAAGGAGCAGACCGGACACGACAAGGTCATTGTGGTCACGGACTCGCTCGGCGGAATTACCGTGGCCTGCTACATTGACGCCCACCGCACGGACAACGAACTGGAACGGGTCGTCTTTATCAATTCGGCCTTCGACGGCGTCAACTGCGCCTCCACGTTTGAACACGGCATTGTCATTCCGGAGGAGCTGGCGGACCGGTATCTGCACCGGCTCGGGGCCGCCCTGAAGGACGGCCAGTTCGAGCTGTTGTTCTTCTACGGGGCATCGCTCTTTGGCGGCGTCATGAACAACTTGAGCCAGCACGCCACCACGGCCAAGGCGGATCCGGAGAAGGAAAAGCGCCTCATTATGGACTTCTTCCGGCCCATCATCGGGTGCGTGCCCGCGCTCTGGGAGTGCCTCCCCTATGAAGACTTTGACAATGCCGTCGCCTACATGACCGACATCGGCTTTCTGGACACCGGTTCCGGACTGTATAAGAAGCTGGTGCGGTACCACGGCGTGCAGAAGCGCCTCACCGAGAACCTGAGGTACCTGGACGCCCACGGCGTGGACGTGGCCATCTTTGCCAACTACGGGTTCCCCGGCCTCCCGGTGACCCCGGAGAGCTACGAGCAGACAGACCTGCTCATTGAGACGAGCCGGTGCTCCGCCGGCGCCACCGTGGCGCTGTACGGCAAGCAGCTGGACGGACCGTCCGGTGACCCGAAGTACCTGTCCCCGGACAAGGAGATTGACGCCTCCACCTGCGCCCTCCCCGACCGCACCTGGTTTTTCAAGAATATCCGTCACCTCGGCTACGCGCCGGGCTCCGACATTTCCCGTTTTATGATCCGCATTGCGGTCGGGACCCTGCCCGGCACCGTAGAGGACGTGAAAGCGGAGACCGGATACGGCCAGTTCCTGCACGTCCATAAGGACCAGAGCTTTGCCAACGTGGAAGCCGGTTGACTTAAGGCCTTTAAAATGATACTATTTGTTAACTTTTTAAATGCACAGCTGGTTACCCCGCAGTCTCTGGCTGCGGGGTTTCCCGTTTAAGGGGCATCCCTTTCCCCGGAAAGAAGGAAGAAAAACATGGCAGAAATTTTCGGCGCGGACCACAAGATCTTCGACAACATTACCGTCGGCATGGTCGGCCTCGGCCTCATCGGCGGATCCATGGTCAAGGCCACAAAACAGCATACCCTTCACCGGGTCCTTGCCTATGACAAGGATCCGGCCACCATGAAACTGGCTGCCGACACCGGGTATATTGACGGCGTCCTGACGCCGGAGACCCTGCCGGAGTGCAGCATTGTCATGATTGCCATTATTCCGGACCAGCTGGTGAAATGGGTGGAAGAAAATGCCCCATACTTTGCGCACGACGCGGTCCTTGTGGATTTATGCGGCGTCAAGCGGTACGTGGCGGAGCGCGTGGCGCCCCTGGCCCGGCAGTACGGATTCCGCTACGTCGGCGGCCACCCCATGGCCGGCAAAGAAGTGGCCGGATTCGCCAACGCCGAAGGCAACCTGTACCGGGACGCGTCCATGATCCTCTGTCCGGACCAGGATACCGACAAGGACACGCTGGACTCCCTGAAAGCGTTTTACCTGTCCCTCGGCTTCGGTGAAATTGTCCTGACCACGCCGGAGGAACACGACAGCATTATTTCGTACACCTCCCAGCTGGCGCACGTGGCGTCCAGTTCGTACATCAAGTCCCCGACGTCCCGCCAGCGCATGGGCTTTACCGCGGGCAGTTACAAGGACATGACGCGCGTGGCCCGGCTGGACCCGGAAATGTGGACCCAGCTGTTCCTCGACAATGCGGACCACCTGACCGCTGAACTCGACGAGCTCATCCGGAACCTGACGGATTACCGGGACGCCATTGCGGACGGCAACGCCGCGGAGCTCTGCCGCCTGCTGCAGGAAGGCCGCGACCTCAAGGTCACCGAACCCATTGAAAACTGCTGACGAAAGGTACCTGTATGTTTGCAAAACCCGAACCCACCGTCATTCACGTGGAGGCCTCCACAGCCTACAACGTTCACATTGGCGAAGGCCTGCGGCACGACTGCGGCCGCCTGCTGGCCGAACTCCATCCGTGCTGCAAGGTCGCCATTATTACGGACTCGAACGTAGCACCGCTCTACCTGGGCGATGTAGCTTCTTCCCTGGAATCCGCCGGCTTTGAACCCGTCTCGTACGTCTTTCCGGCCGGAGAAGCGTCCAAGAATCTGACGACGCTTGGCCGGATCCTGGAATTCCTGGCGGAAGAGCACCTGACCCGGACGGATCTGGTGCTGGCGCTCGGCGGCGGCGTCACCGGCGACATGGCCGGATTTGCCGCAGCCACGTTCCTGCGCGGCATTCCGTACGTCCAGATGCCGACGACCCTGCTGGCGGCGGTGGACAGTTCCGTCGGCGGCAAGACCGCCGTGGACCTTGCGGCCGGCAAGAACCTGGCCGGCGCATTCAAGCAGCCGCTGGCCGTCTTCTGTGACATTGAAACCCTGAACACCCTGCCCGACGACGTCTTTGACGACGGCATGGCGGAGTGC
>ONLO01000140.1 GCA_900318715.1 uncultured Eubacteriales bacterium
CTGACCAAGGCTCCCGAGCAGAAGGTCGTTGACCTCTTCGAGAAAGCCACCGCCAAGGATTTCGACGAATAATCCAACACAACACAACACAAACAAAAAAGCTGTCCTGAACTTGCAGGGCAGCTTTTTTAGATGTCAATGTCTTTCAGGAGTTCCGCGAGGACGGCGTTGGAGACCAGGAAACCGTCCCGGGTCAGGCTCAGATGCCAGCCTTCCGGACCGGCAGGCTCCAGTTTGACGAACGGCTGGAGCTGCGGTTCCCGGGCGCGGCTCAGAACCGCGTCGGACAAGGGACCGGTGTAGCCTTCGGTCAGGCGCAGGGCCAGCATGAGGCGTTCGCCGGGCGAGCCGCCGGGGCCGTCGTGGACGAGGCGCGCTTTCTCCGCCAGATACGCCTCCAGATCCGCCGGGTAGTAAAACCGGCCGCCGTCAATGAAGGAGTGCGCCGACGGGCCAAAGCCCATGTAGTCTTCGCAGTGCCAGTACTTGAGGTTGTGCCGGGACTCGTACCCCGGTTTGGCGAAGTTCGAAATTTCATACTGACGGAAGCCGTAGGACTCCAGCGTGTCACAGGTCTGCGTGTAGAGCGCAGCTACGGTGTCTTCGTCCGGCAGATTCAGTTGGTCCTGCCGTTTCCAGAACACCGTCCCCTCCTCCAGCTTGAGGATGTACGCGCTTACGTGCGTGGCGCCGCTTTCGGCGCAGAAGTCCAGCGTGCGTGCCAGAGACTCCGCGGTCTGCCCGGGGACCCCGAGCATGACGTCCAGCGAAAGATTGGTTATGCCGTTTGCCTGTGCCAGGGCGATGCAGTCCTTCACCCGTTCCGCATCTGCTTTCCGTCCCAGAGCTTTGCGCTCCGCGTCCACGGCAGACTGAAGGCCAAGGGAAATCCGGTTGACACCGGCTTCCGCAACGACCGGAAGAAAGCTCTCCAGGTCCGAAGACGGGTTGCACTCCACGGTAATTTCCGGAGCGTCCATGCCGGGTGCCGGGACCAGATAAAAGATGCCTTCAATGGTCTGCAGAAGGTCTGCAATGTCCTGCCCGGGCAGGACGGACGGCGTGCCGCCGCCGAAGTAGACCGTGTCCACTTTAGCGTGCAGGAACGCGGACCGCGCAGTCAGGTCCCACTTGAGGGCGTTGACGTACAGGTCCCGTTCGCTGCCCTCCGGCCGTTTGGTGAAGAAGCTGCAGTACGGGCAGCGTGACGCACAGAACGGCACGTGCAGATAAAGGCCAAGATTGGAATTACTCATCGTCCAGCTTCAATACCGCCATGAAGGCTTCCTGCGGGACTTCGACGGCGCCGAACTGGCGCATCCGCTTCTTGCCTTCCTTTTGTTTTTCGAGCAGTTTCTTCTTCCGGGTTATGTCACCGCCGTAGCACTTGGCAAGGACATCCTTTCGCATGGCCTTGACCGTTTCGCGGGCAATGACCTTGCCGCCGATGGCCACCTGGACCGGAATTTCGAAGAGCTGGCGCGGAATGTTGTCCTTGAGTTTCTCGGCAATGCGGCGGGCGCGGGTGTACGCTTTCTCGCTGTGGACAATCCAGGAGAGCGCGTCTACCGTGTCGCCGTTCAAGAGAACGTCGAGCTTCACGAGGTCGGAGCGCTCGTAGCCTTTCAGTTCATAGTCCAGAGACGCGTACCCGCGGGTGCGGGACTTCAATGCGTCGAAGAAGTCGTAAATGATTTCGTTGAGCGGAAGCTCGTAGTGGATATCCACGCGGTCGGCGGCCAGATACTGCATGTCCTTGAACGAACCGCGCCGTTCCTGACAGAGCTCCATAATGGCGCCGACGTAGTCCGGCGGCGCAAAGATATGGGCCGTGGTAATGGGCTCCTCGGCGTAGTCGATGAGGCCCGGGTCCGGGTAGTTGCTCGGGTTGGATATTTCCAGGACCGAGCCGTCTGTCAGGTGGATCTTATAAATGACGCTGGGCACCGTGGTGACGAGGTCCAGGTTGTACTCGCGCTCGAGCCGCTCCTGGATAATTTCCATGTGCAGGAGACCTAAGAATCCACAGCGGAATCCGAAGCCCAGCGCACCGGACGTCTCCGGCTCAAACGACAGAGATGCGTCGTTGAGCTGCAGTTTCTCCAGTGCTTCCTTTAAGTTCTCATAGTCGGCGCCGTCGGCCGGATACACGCCGCAGAAGACCATGGGGTTGACCTTGCGGTAACCGGGCAGGGCTTCCGCCGCCGGATTGGACGCCAGCGTCACCGTGTCACCCACACGGGCCTCGGACACGGTCTTAATGGAGGCGGTAATGTAACCGACCTCGCCGGCCTTCAGTTCGGGGGCCGGCTCCAGGGAGGTTGCCCGCATGTAGCCGACTTCCACCACCTGGAATTCGGCGCCGGAGGCCATCATCTTCATGGTATCGCCCCGTTTAATGGAGCCGTCCATTAAACGCACGTAGACAATGACACCGCGGTAAGAGTCGTAGACGGAGTCGAAGATGAGCGCACGGAGGGGCGCGGCGGAATTGCCTTCGGGTGCCGGAATGCCGGCCACAATCTGCTCCAGCACCGCACCCACGTTTTCGCCGGTCTTGGCAGAAATGCGCGGCGCGTCTTCACAGTCCAGGCCAATGACCTCCTCCACTTCGGCGGCCACGCGGTCCGGGTCGGCGGCAGGCAGGTCAATTTTGTTGATGACCGGGCAGATTTCCAGGTCGTGGTCCAGCGCCAGATACGTATTGGCCAGCGTCTGGGCCTCAATGCCCTGGGTGGAGTCCACGACGAGGACCGCCCCCTCGCAGGCCGCAAGGGAACGCGATACTTCGTAGTTGAAGTCGACATGGCCGGGCGTGTCAATGAGGTTGAGCTCGTAGGTCTTCCCGTCGGACGCCTTGTAGTCGAGCTTGACCGCACGCGCCTTAATGGTAATGCCGCGCTCCCGTTCAATGTCCATGTTGTCCAGCAGCTGCTCGGACATGTCCCGTTTGGCCACGGAATCCGTGAGTTCCAGCAGACGGTCTGCCAGCGTGGATTTGCCGTGGTCTATGTGGGCAATAATGGAAAAGTTGCGGATTTGGTCTTTGTAGTCGGACAACCGTCATTCCTCCGTCCTGTTTGCAAAAATCTACATCATTTTATCATAAACGAACCGTGTTCTCCATAGGTTCCTTTTCAAACATCCTTATGATATAATGGGTGCGTTTGAAACGATGAAACACGGAGGTCCTGCTGCCATGAAAATCCGCCTGCGCCGCCTCGGCGCCCTGCTGCTGACGGCCGCACTGCTCTGCACCCTGCTGTCCGCCTGCACCGGGAACACCACGCCCGTGGTCCGGGACGACTTTGACGTCAGTCTCTACGAACAGATCAACACCGTGGAGGGCTGTTCCTTCATAGTTCCGAAAGAGTACTACGAAGGCCGCTACTCCTACGACGACTACGGCTCCTACTCCGCCGCGGAGAAGAAAAAGCACAGCTTTGAGTGGATCGGCGAAAAGAACTGGTCTGTCTTCCGGGAGGGCACCTTCGGCTGCTACGGCTTTGACATTGGCACCATTGACCACATTGAGGGCAAGGAGGACGTCAACACCCTGGCGCGTTACCTGCGCATTGACGACTACATTACCTTCTCCCCCTGGGACGACGGCGGCAAGATGACCACAAAGAGCAACACCGACACCGGGGACATCCAGAACATTTACCCCGTCATCATCCACGACACCCTGACCGGAGACGACTACTTCGGGTACCTGTCCACCTACCGTCTCGGCGCCAACCGGTATGTCTATGCGGTGGCCTGCGGCTTTGCCAAGGACACGAAAGCCAACCGGAAGACCGGCCGAACGGTGGCGGAGAGCCTCAAGCCGGACTCCTATTACCTGAGTAAATGAAAAAAGAACTGCCCCGCTGAGGGCAGTTCTTTTTTTGCTTGTTATTTTCCGGAAGCCACAAAGGCTTCGTACTGGGAACAAATCCACTCTTCCGCAGCGGCTACGCCGTCGTTGGACCATTCGAAGCTCTCCCGCGTTACGCGTCCGGCCTCGTCCTCCATTTCGTAGCAGTGGTCTGCGTAGACCCCGACGGTGAGGACTTTGGCGTCGCCCGACGACTCCGGGTAAAACTTGTACCGGAACCGCCCGACACTGCCGGTGAAGGTGTTCTGCTGCTCCATGTAGTCAATTTTCGGAAGGTCAATTCGGAACGTTCCGCGGTCAATCATTCTTACTGGTCTCCTTCTGTCGGTTCTGTGGTTGGTGTTCCTTCGGGCGATTCAGCTTCTTTCACGTCTTCGCCAGCTTCTGTTTGCTTCGTAACCGCCTCTTCCACCATGTTGGCGTACCGCTTGATCTTGGCGGTCGTCGTCTTGATGAATTCGGTGTTGCGGATGGCATATTCCTTAATGGTTTTGTAAGACGGGACACGCTCGTTGATTTCGGCAACGGCTTTCTGGATGAATTCGCCGATCTGCTCGGCCGTCGGCATTTCGTTTTCACCCATGCCGAGGGCCTCTCTGATGGCGGCCAGGTCCGGGAAGATCTTGGCGCTGACAATGGTGCCGGTCTTCTCGTCCTTGTCTTCGCCGACGACCATACTCTCGGCAATGAACGGACTGCGGTTGAGCTGGTCTTCCAGTTCTTCCGGATAAATGTTCTTGCCGTTCTTGGTAACAATGACGTTCTTGCTGCGGCCGTGCAGGCGGATCAGTCCTTCCTCGTCAATGGAGCCGAGGTCGCCGGTGTGGAACCAGCCGTCCTCGTCCAGGACTTCCTTCGTCTGCTCTTCGTCGTTGAAGTAGCCGAGCATGACGTTCGGGCCGCGGACGAGCAGTTCGCCGATGCCCTCTTCGTTCGGGTTCAGGAGTTTGACCTCAACGCCCGGAATGACCTTGCCGACCGAGTCCACCGTGAAGAGGCCGTCGTTGTTGCACGAGACCAGCGGGGCGCATTCGGTCAGGCCGTAGCCGAGGTACGAGGTAATGCCGAACTTCTTGAAGTCGGCCACGACTTCGGGACGGATGGCCGCGGCGCCAATGATGAACAGGCGCAGGCGTCCGCCGAAGTTCTGGATGATTTCCTTGAAGATCCGCTGGCTGGCGTTAATGCCGAACGCCTCCAGCGCCGAGACCACGCCTTTGCCGAAGGCCAGCTTGAACTTGCCGCCCTTCTGCTTGGCCGCGGTGCGGAGAATGCGGTCGTGCAGTTTTTCAACCATCAGCGGGACGGTGAAGAGCACCGTCGGGGAAACGGCCTGCAGCTCTTTCGGCAGGCGCATGATGCTGTCACAGAACGCGTTGCAGCAGCCGTTGTAGATGGGCGCCAGGAAGCCGAGCGAACACTCAAAGGTGTGGTGCAGCGGCAGAACCGCCAGCATCTGGTCTCCCGGGTGGATGTCGGCCACGGAGCTGTTGGACATGACCACAAAGCAGATGTTGTGCTGGGACAGCATGACGCCTTTGGCCATGCCGGACGTACCGGACGTGAAGATGAGAACGGACATGGCGTCCGGGTCAATTTTGGCGGCAAGATACTGGCCGTAGGCCGGATCCTGCGCGTCGATCATGGCCACGCCCTCTTTCATATAGTCCTCGAACGAAGTCACACCTTCGGGAAGCTTTCCGCCACCCCAGACAATGTACTCCAGTCCTTCCGGCAGTTCTTCCGGATGCATCTGCAGTTTCTTGTAGGCTTTGGCGTCCAGCAGAATGGTCTTGCACTCCGCCGTCTTCAGGATGTTCAGGACTTCGTCATACGGAAGCTCCTTGTCCACCGGGACAATGGTTCCGCCGCCGGTTGTGACCGCCATGTAGACGAGGCACCACTCATACGAGTTGGCGCCCATGACGGCAATCCGCTGGCCCTGAAGGCCGTTTTTGGTCAGCACCGTGCCGAGGACCCGGACTTCCTGCCGGAACTCCTTGAAGTTGACGGTACGGTACTCCTCTTTAGTTGTGTGGATTTTGAATGCCGGTTCGTTTCCGAAGAGCACGACGCTCTGGTCCAGCATGTCCCGGAAATCAGTTATTTCACGGACCTGATACATTGCATCCATAAATTCCAAAACCTACCTTTCCAACATGGTTTTTCAAATTTATGCGTTCCACGGATTTCTGGTACTGGGGTCCGTGGGGTCCCAGCCTGCGTTTTTGCTTTTCGGGTCAATTCTAACCGCGGATGGCTTTTCCGCCGGTTCCGCCGCCGAACTGCTGTAAATGCGGACCATGGTGCCGACCGGCAAGTGGTCATAGAGCCACTTGACGTCCCGCACGCACAGGCGTACACAGCCTTCGGAGGCGTTTTTGCCGAGCTTGTTGTACTCGGCGGTTTTCAGGGTACCGGCATTTTTCGTTTTGTACGGCACCGAGTGGAACAGGTACGGACCCGTAATGCGGGTGGCGTACTGTCCGTAGACGTTGCCGTTGAGAAGCGCCCACCGGTACTTGGCCTGGGTATAGAAGGTACCCGTCTTCGTCGGGGTCGACGCCTTGCCGCAGGAGCAGACGAAGGCCTTTTCCGGGTACGCGTACTTTCCGAGGAAGTTTTTGGAATAAACAATGACCAGGTTCTGTTTGGTATTCACCGCAACACAGTACTGATATTGTTCATTATACTTGTCGGACGGATCAAACAGCGTCCATGTCCGGATGCGTTCCTGGCTGCCGAACGTGTAGGTGTCCGGGGCCGCGGAGGATCCGGCTTTGGAAGACGCCGCGGCAGCGCTCAGTGCGGTAAGGCTCAGCAAAACCAGCGCCAGAGCAACGGCCAGGGTCCGTTTCCAAAGCGGCTGACGGTCATTCTTCATGCGGGTGTTCCTCATACCACTGTTTCATCTTCTTGGCTTCTTTGTAAATGTCTCCGCAGCCGAGGGTAATAATCAAGTCCCCCGGTTCGGCGTGTTCCACGGCATACTTCCAGACGTCTTCCCGGTCCGGGAACCAGACACTGCCGGGGATCTTTTCCGCCAGCTGAGACGTGTAGACGCCGAAGGTATTGCGTTCACGGGAACCCATAATTTCCGTCATAACCACGTGGTCCGGAATTTTCAGGGCCTCGGCGAAGTCGTCCATGAGGAGCTTGGTGCGGGAGAACGTGAACGGCTGGAACACGGCCCAGACCGCGTGGTAGTCCATATCCATGCAGGCGCTGAGAATGGCGCGCAGCTCCGTCGGATGATGGGCGTAGTCGTCCGCAATGGTGACGCCGTTGAAGGTGCCGTACACTTCAAAACGGCGGCCGGCGCCGGTGAAGTGGTCAATGCAGTTCTCAATGTCGGAGACCGGAATGCCGTTCTCCAGAGCAACGGCCATGACGCCAAGGGCATTTAAGATGTTGTGTTTGCCCGGGACGCCGAGCCCGACGCGCGCCACCTTTTCCCCGTTCCGGATGACGTCGAAGACCGGGAACGCTCCGCGGACGTATGCAATGTTGTCCGCTGTGAACTCGTTCTCCGGGCCGAAGCCGAACGTGACGAACTTCTTGGACCCGCTGTGGTCCGCGTTGTTCATGGCGGTGACCGTGTTGGCGTCGTCGCCGTTGTAGACGACCAGCTTCGTGGTCAGATCCGCAAACGTCGTGTACGACTTCATCATGTTCTCCATGGTCTTGAAGTATTCCATGTGGTCGTCGTCAATATTGAGGATAATGCTGGTGTCCGGGGACAGCTTCAGGAAGTGGTCCTGGAACTCACAGGCCTCACAGACCATAGTGTCGCTCTTGCCGGCACGGCCGTGCGCGTCAATGAGGGGCAGCCGTCCGCCGATGACGAGGGTCGGGTCCTTCCCGCATTCCACCATGATCTGGCTCAGGAGCGACGTCGTGGTCGTCTTGCCATGCGTACCCGTTACACAAATGCAGTTGTCATACATGCGGGACACAGCGCCGAAGAGGTCGGCGCGCTCAAAGCACGGAATGCCGCTCTCTTTGGCGGCCACCAGTTCCTCGTTGTCGGCCAGGATGGCCACGGTATAGACAATGAGGTCCGGTTTGAAGGTTGCAATGTTTTCGGCCTTCTGGCCCATTATGATTTCGGCGCCGAGGCTGCGGAGCTTGTCAATGTTGTCTCCGGGGTTGTTGTCGGAGCCGGTCAGCGTGTAGCCGCCCGCAAGGAGGATTTCCGCCAGGGGCGTCATTCCGGAGCCGCCGATTCCAATAAAGTGCACTCGTTTGGCCGTTTTCAATACGTCGTCAATCAATGATACTGCCTCCCGCCGGTCTTCCGGCCGGCCCTTTAATGTAGTAAAACGTACTTACACATTATAAAGCATTCTTTTTTGAAAATAAAGACTGTGTCCCGAAATTTGGGCACGTGATAATGCATACTATGCTATAATGAATCCAGTTTACCGAAGGGTGGGAAGCCTGTGCTTCATTTCGTCACCGGGCGCTCCGGTTCCGGCAAAACCGAATACGTACGGCGGGTCCTCGCGGAACAGGCTTCCGCGGGGAATGACAAGCTTGTCCTCATGGTCCCGGAGCAGTTCTCGTTTGCCACGGAGCGTGCCCTGCTCGCCTCTCTGGGCGCGCAGGATGCCCGCCGCATTGAAGTGCTCTCCTTCACCCGTCTGTCGGACTTTGTGTTCCGGCAGCTGGGCGGCATGGCCGGCACGGATGCCGCAGACGGGGCCAAAATCATCCTCATGCTGCGGGCATTGGCCGGAATCCAGGACAAGCTGGAGTTCTACGGCCGCCATGCGGGCAGCGTGTCCCTGGCCAAAGAAATGCTTCTCACCATTGGCGAATTCCGGCAGGCACGCGTTACCCCAGAGCAGCTGGACGCCGCCGCGGATGCCACCGGCGCCGTCAGCCTCTCCAAGAAACTGAAGGAGCTGTCCCTCGTCTACCAGGCGTATGACGCCCTGTTTTATGAAAAGTATACGGATGCGGACAGCCGCATTCAGAGACTGACCGAAAAACTGGATGAGACGAAGTTCTTTGCCGGCTACACCATTGCGGTGGACGGCTTCAAGGGCTTCACCGGCCAGGAACTGGCCGTGCTCACCCGGCTCATGAAACAGGCCGACGACCTCTACCTCACCCTATGCACCCCGGACCTCTTTGCGGAAGACCCCTCCATGGTCTTTGAAGCGGTGGGAAGAACGGGAAAAGAGCTGTATCGCTTAGCAAAGGAAAACGGGGTCCCGGTCCGGCAGGCTCCGCCGGAAGAAACCGGCATTAAAGACGGACAGCGCTTCCGGAACGCCGCGCTCCGGCATCTGGAACAGAACCTCTTTGCCCCGGCACCGGAGGCGTTTGAGGGGTCCCTGGTAGAGGGCACCGGAGACCGTGCGGAACCCGCGGTAAGAGTTGTCACCGCACAGACGCTGCGGGACGAGTGTAACTTCATTGCGGCAAGCGCCAAGAAGCTCATGCGGGAAGAAGGGTTCCGCTGCCGGGACATTGCCGTCGTGGTCCGGAACGAGGCCAGCTACGAGCGGGAGCTGCACGCGGCGTTCCGCCGGTACGGCATTCCCGTCTTTGACGACAGCCGCCAGCCGGTGCGCAACCTGCCGCTCATTACGGTCTGCCGCTCCGTCTTAGCGCTCCTCTCCCGCGGAAACTCCATTCAGAACCTGCTGGACTACCTGAAGACCGGCCTCTCGCCCCTCACCGAGGACGAGGCCGCCGAACTGGAAAACTATGCCCTGCTCTGGGACCTGCGCGGAGAGGACTTCCGTGTCCCCTTCACCGGCAACCCGGCAGGCTTCGGCGCGCCGCCGAATGAACAGACGGACGAGACACTTGCACGCCTCAACGGCATGCGGGAGCGCCTCATGACGCCCCTGCAGCGGCTGCGCTCCCACACCAGAGACCAGAACTTCGAGGGCATGAGCAAAGCCCTGTACCGGTTCCTGCAGGACACGGGCGTCCCGGAGCGGCTCAGGGAGCTGGCGGAGAGCTACAACGACGAGGGCTTCCCGCAGCTGGCCGCCGAACAGGAGCGTGTTTGGGAACTCACCATGGACCTTCTGGACCTCCTGGCCAACGACGGCGGCAGCGCCCGCACGGACGTCCGCACGTACGAAAGCCTGTTCAACGCGGTCATAGAGGTCACCGACCTCGGCCGCATTCCGCAGACGCTGGACGAAATTGCGTTCGGCTCCGCGGACCGCATCCGCCTGTCCTCGCCCCGCGCCGTCTTTGTAGCCGGCTGCGCCGAGGGCGTCTTTCCCGCCATTGCCGGCACCACGGGTCTCCTGACCGCCGGCGAGCGGAAACTCTTAAACAGCGAACACGGTATTGAACTCTCCCTGCCCGAAGATCTTCAGGCCAGCGAAGAGCGGTACCTTGCCTATACCGCCGTCACCGCCGCGGCGGAGCGCGTCTGTCTCTCCTGGCACCGTTCGGAGGGCACGGACCACTACCAGCCGTCCGAAATCCTCGACAGCGTCAAGGCCCTTTTCCCGGAGGAGCCGTTCCCCGGACTCACGCTGGACACGACCCAGCTGACCGCTGACTGGTTCTGTGAGACCCCGGCCTCGGTCTACGCCGCGTATGCGGACGTCCGCCGGCCGGACACGGGCAGCGCCCACGCCTTTGCGCCCACCTTCCGTGCCGCGTTGGACCAAGTGTCAGACTACCGCGGCCGCCTGGCCGCCCTGGATGCCGCCGCGGACAAGAAACCCTACGAAATCCTTGACCGCAGCAACGCCGTGAACCTGTTCGGCGAGAACATGTATTTGTCGGCTTCCCGTGTGGACAAATACTACCACTGTGCATTCCAGTACTTCTGCCAGTACGGACTCGGCGCCAAGCCGCGGGAAAAGGCGCAGCTGGACGTCATGCAGACCGGCACGGTCATCCACTACGTCCTGGAGCAGACCTTACGGGACTACGCCATTCCGGACCTCATTGCCCTCTCCGACGAAGGGCTTGCCGAAGTGGTAGACCGGTATCTGGACGAGTATCTGGACGAGAACATGGGCGGCCGGGACGACAAGAGCCGGCGGTTCCTGTACAACTACAACCACATGGCGCTGGCCCTGCGGGACGTCCTGCGGCGCCTCTGCAACGAATTCGCCAACAGCGACTTCGTCCCGACGGACTTCGAGCTGCCCATAGGCAAAGACGCGGACAGCGTCCCCTGTTACGCGCTGGATCTTCCAAACGGCGGCAAACTGGAGCTCTTCGGCTCCGTGGACCGGGTGGACACCTACCGGAAGGACGGCAAGACCTACGTCCGCGTCGTGGACTACAAGTCCGGCGGCAAGGACTTTGCGCTCTCGGACGTCCTCTACGGACTGAATATGCAAATGCTCATCTACCTGTTTGCCATTGAGGCCGGCGGGCAGGCCCTCTATGGGGACCGCATTGTCCCATCCGGCATCTTCTACTACCCGGCCAAACAGGCCTCATACACCATGAGCAGCCGCGCCGAGTCCGCGGCAACTGTGGAAAAGGAAAAGCGCAAGGCCGGCCAGGGCAACGGCCTGTTCCTGTGCGACCTGGAGACCATTACGGCCATGGACCACACGGTGAACGACGGCAAAGGGCTGTTCATTCCGGTCACCAGGAAAGACCGAGACCTTTCCGGCAATCTGGCCACGCTGGCCGATATGGGCCGCATCCGCCGCAAGGTGGACGAGCTGCTCGTCAACATGGCCGAGAGCCTTCATGACGGATGCATTGCCGCCGAACCGGCAAACGGCAAAAACTACGAATACACCTGTGCATACTGCGACTACTTCGCGGTCTGCGGGTTTGAAGACGGCACCGTACGTGACATTCCCACACAGAAACACGACGAGGTCATTGACGAACTGCGAAAGGAGGCCGCGGACCATGTCTGAGAACGTACGCTGGACCCCGGATCAGCGGGACGCCATTGAAGCGCGCGGCGGCTCCCTGCTCGTCAGCGCAGCGGCCGGTTCCGGCAAGACCGCCGTCCTCGTGGAGCGTGTCCTGGAACTCCTGACGGACCCCGAAACCCCCGTCGGCGCGGACCAGCTCCTCATTGTCACCTTCACCAAAGCCGCCACCAGTGAAATGCGCTACCGCCTTGCGGAGGCCATCCGCACGCGCCTCCGGGAGGACCCGGAGAACCAGAATCTGCGCAAGCAGCAGATGCTTCTCCCCTCCGCCAAAATCTGTACCATCGATTCCTTCTGCTCCACGCTGGTGCGGGAGCACTTTGACGCGCTGCCGGACGGTGCCATTGCCGTCTCTCCGGACTTCCGGGTCCTGGACCGGCAGGAAGCGGAACTCCTGGAGCAGGCCGCCGTGGACCAGGTGGCCGGCGAACTCTACGACTCCGACGACGACGCCTTCCACTCCCTGGTGGAACAGCTCTACGCCGGCCGGGACGACCAGCGCCTCAGCAGCTACATTTTGAGCCTGTACCACTACTCCCGGGCACATCCCAGCCCGGATGGCTGGCTGCAGCAGGCCCTGAACCTCTATGACTCGGACGACCCGTTCCAGTCCGCCATGGGAGACGTCCTGGCCGCCGAATGCCTCCGCCTCATAGACGACCTCCTGCAGAAGCTGGACTATGCCCTTGCCAGGCTGGGAACTGTCGAGGACGGCGAAGGAAAGATCATTGGCAACAAAGACGTCCTGAAAGAAGACGCCAAGCTGTGTGAAGACGTCCGCGCCGCTCTGAAGTCCCGGGACTTCGACCGTACGGCGGACCTTCTGCCGGACGGCCTCCCGAACTGGCCCAGCGTCCGCGGCTTTGCCAGGCTTCCGGAAATGGTCTACGGCAAGAACCTCCACAACGACGTGAAGACGGCCCTGACCGGCAGCACCCTGCCGAAACTCCTCTGCATGACGGAGACCGGCTCCATCAAGAATGAAACCCTGGAAGACCTTGCCGCGCTGCGGCCCCTGGCCGAAAAGCTGGTGGAAGCGGTCCGCCGCCTGGAAGCCGTCCTGGCCGACCTCAAGGCCGAGCGCAACGCCCTGGACTTCTCGGATGTGGAACTCCTGGCGTTAAGCCTGCTGGTTGAGCAGACCGTGCCCGGGGAAGCCGGACCCGGCAGCACCGGTTCTTCCGAACCGGCGTTCGTGCGCACCCGGCTGGCAGAAGACCTGTCCGCCCTCTTTGCGGAAATCCTCATTGATGAGTACCAGGACACCAACGCCCTGCAGGACCTGCTCTTTACGTCCATTTCCCGGGACGGCACGAACCTGTTCATGGTCGGCGACGTTAAACAAAGCATTTACCGGTTCCGCCAGGCGGACCCCACCATTTTCCTGCGCAAGCTGGAACAGCGGGACCGCTACGACAAAGACGCACCGGATTTCCCCGCCAAGGTCATCCTCGGCAAGAACTTCCGGAGCCGCCAGGGCATTACGGATTTCGTCAACTACACGTTCTCCCAGCTCATGAGCAAGGACGTCGGCGAAATAACCTATGATGAAAACGAAATGCTGTACTACGGCGCCGGTGA
>ONLO01000197.1 GCA_900318715.1 uncultured Eubacteriales bacterium
CTTATCCGGGCTGACCTTTTTCAGAAGATCTTTATAGTACTGCTCCAGCAGTTCGTAGGTCTCGTCAAACTGGTGCTCCGGCGCACGCGGATACAGGAACATGTCGACCTGAGCACCCGTGTGCTTCGGAAGCTGTGCCACCCACTGCCAGTGGAAGATCAGAGGCGGTTCGCAGTATCCGCCGCCGTGCAGGTACACTACAAGCGTATCCGGATTCTCCTGCTCATTAATGTGGAAGATCTGGGCGTTGCCGAGCTGTTCTTCCCGTGCCTTGATGGGCAGCTGCTTCTTATTGCGTTTCCGGTTTTTTACAGCCAGGCTGTCCATGTACTTGGCCATCCGTTTCGGATTGCCGACCTTGCGTTTGTATCCGGCAATTTCCAGAACGCCGTAGGCAAACAGGCTCATAAAACTTTGCATGTCGTTTTCTCCTTCACTGTGGCAAATTGACTGTGGCGATTTAGTTGTTCGTGTGTCCG
Source organism: uncultured Eubacteriales bacterium (assembly GCA_900318715.1). GTDB lineage: Bacteria > Bacillota > Clostridia > Oscillospirales > Acutalibacteraceae > RUG420. The sequence continues at coordinate 480 of ONLO01000197.1, forward strand.
GCTGTAGCTGCGGTTATACGGTCACTTTTTCAAAATCCGAGGCCGGGTGTTTGCAGAGCGGACAGATGAAGTCGTCCGGAATGGGGTCGCCTTCATAAATGTAGCCGCAGATGGTGCAGCGCCAGACGGTCTTGCCTGCCGCGGCGGCCGGCGCCTCCGGCTTCGGTTTGATGTTCTGCAGATAATAGACGTACGTGGTCGACGGTACATCCGACAGAACTTCCATGTCGGTAATGGTGGCCACGAACAGCGTATGGCTGCCAAGGTCTACGGTCTCGGTGACCCAGCAGGAAAAGTACGCGTTCGTGCCGCGGGTAATGTACGGCAGCTGGTTGCCGGCCAGTTTGCAGTCTGAGAAGCCGGCAAACTTGTCTACGTCCTTGCCGGACTGGAACCCGAAGTGCTGGAACAGGCCGAAGTCCGCCGCCTCGGAGAGGACTGACACATTGAATTTGCTGCTGGCTTTAATGCAGTCATGGGTGTGGTTGGCCTTGTTGACGCAGATGGTCATGGTCAGCGGATCCGAGGCGCCCTGAATGGCGGTGTTGATAATGCAGCCGCTGTATGTGCCGGGGCCGTTCCCGTCATCGGGGGCTGTCAGCACGAAGAGGCCATAACTGAGCTTATGCAATGCCTTGTTATCCATAAATCATACTCCTTCCTTTTGTAGAGATTCTATGATGAAAATACTATTTGACTACCGTTTTTATTCGTTGAGGATGTTGATGGCGGTAGAGGCGGACAGGCCGTCTTCGGTGGTGGCCATGACGGTGAGCGTCTTGAGCGGCGCCGACGGGTTCCGGCGCGTGCCGGGCTCCGGCTCCTCGGCGCGGACCACGGCCAGCGCACGCCCGTAGTACGTCGGGAACGTACCGGACTGGTACCGCGCGGTCGTGGACTGGATGGCACTGCCGAACGCGACGAGGGTACCGCCGTCGACGCGGACGGTGACGTCCCGGTCCGCATTGGACTCGACCACGCCGTTTTCGCCGGCGATGTCGACATCCACGAACACCAATGCACCGGGCTTCACCGGCTCCGGGCCGCCTTCCAGTGAGAGCTTCAGATTGAGGTTGCCCTCGGCGGACCGGAGTACGGCAGTGCGAATTTCCGGGCCCTTGACGTGCAGGAGCTGTGCCAGCTTGACCGCCGGCAGGCTCTTCATGATGACGGCCTTCAGGAAGCTGCCGTCGTAGGCAATGGCCTGCAGGGTGCCGGGCTCATACTTAACGTTGAACCGGGCCACATGATGCTTCGTCCGCCGGATACCTTTGGAGCGCCCGTTGATAAACAGTTCCACATAGGGGGCCTTCGAGAAGACCTCCACCATGGTCTCATTTCCTTCACAGCCCTCCCAGGACCAGCTGTGGCGCGCATTGGAGCCGCGCCAGATGGCCTGCGTCGGCTTGACGCCCGGGTGGTTCGCCGGCCGGACCCACAGCTGCGGGTCGGACGTCTGTTCCCAGACCACGCCGGCCAGCGCGCCCTCGACATCCACATGTCCAATGAGGTCCACCGCGCCGTCGTCGGCAATCATCCACGGGTAGTGTTTCATCAGCGGCATGCCGTCGTCCACGTAACTCCAGCCACCGCCGCCGACTTCGCCGAGGTAGTCCCAGGCGGTCCACATGAAATCCCCGATAATGGCCGGGTACTTCTTCACCATGTCCCAGTTTTTGCTGATGTCCTGGCGCAGGGTCTCGCTGCCGTAGAAGATCCGGTCCGGGTACTTCTTAAGGTCGTGCTTGTATCGGCCGGAACCGTAGTTGTAGCCGCCGATGTCCAGACGTTCGTAGATGGGTTTCGTCACCCGGTCTGTCAGCGGGTTGTTGACCATGTAGTTCATAATGGGGCCCATGGCCTGGAACGCCAGGTTGAAGATTTCCGAGGCATTTTTGGTCTTCGCCGGCTCGGCGTATTTGCCGGTCGGAACCGCAATGCCGAATTCATCAAATTCCTCTTCCACTTCATCCGCTTCCGAGTACATGGCGCCGACGCCGACCCCGAGCAGGGCGGACGTGGCCAGCAGCAGATTGACACCGGCGGTCAGCGGCCGCGTCTGATCAATGGCGTGGATGGTCTCCCGCGCCAGCTCCATATACTTCTGCCCCTTCTTCGAGGACAGTTCCGTCGGCTCGTTGACCAGCGAGTACATGATGACCGACGGGTGGTTCACGTCCCGTTTTACCATGGCCTCAATGTCCAGCATGCCGGTTTCTTCAAACCGGTCGGCGTTGTCGAACGGGGTCTTGTGGGTGTACCACATGTCGAAGGCCTCGTCCACCACGTACATGCCGAGCTCGTCGCAGGCGCGGAGCATGGCTTTGGAGCACGGGTTGTGCGCCGAGCGGATGGCGTTGAAGCCGGTCTTCCGGAGGATGGCAATGCGGCGCCGTTCCGCTTCTTCGTAGGCCGCCGAGCCCATAATGCCGTTGTCGTGGTGCACGCAGCCGCCGCGCAGCAGGGTCTCTTCGCCGTTCACGAACAGCCCCTTCGGGGACCACTCCAGCGTCCGGATGCCGAACGGCTCCACGACTTCGTCCACGACCTCGCCGTCCTCGGTCAGGGTGACGGCGCACTCGTAGAGGTTCGGGTGCTCCGCACTCCACAGCTCGGCGCCGGGAACGGTTATTTCCACGTTTCTGCCGGTCCCCGTTCCGACCGCTTTTCCGCCGCGGCGCAGCTCTACCGAGACCTCCCCGCCGTTTGCTTCCGTCCGGACGCGCACGACCGCGGGCTCCAGGCGCTCCGTGAAAATCTGCACCCCTTCCAGCGCAATGTGCGTCTTGTTCTGGATATGGAGTTTTACCGGGCGATACAGTCCTGCCCCCGGATACCACCGGCTGTTCGGCATACGGGAGTTGTCCAGTACGACGGTAACTTTGTTGGCTTCGCCATATTTGAGGTACGGATCCAGCGGGACAAAGAACCCCGTGTATCCGTACGCGTGAAAGGCAATGTGTTCTTCGTTGAGGAAGATGTCCGCTTTTTCATAGGCCCCTTCGAATTCAAGGGTCACGCATTGACCGGACCACCCGGAAGAGGCAAAGAAGGTTTTTTCGTAGGTGTATACATCGCCGTAGAAGTAAGCACCGCCGACGCCGGAAGGCGCGTTCGGTCCGCGGCGCTCGGAAATGAGCGCGTCGTGCGGGACGTCCACCAGGGTCTTCCGCTCCGGGCTGCGGCCCCGCCAGAACGTCCAGTTCTTACTGAAATCCATGGTTTTCATAGGCGTCTCCTGTTGCAAGTAAAGTTTCCAATTCCATCTTAACGAAATGCCCGAACGAGTGCAACCACAACCGCCGCGGGGAGGCAGATTTTTGCGGGCGCGCGGCGTCGGGGAAGCGGCGTGTGAAAAGGCGGTAGCGCGGCGTGTGCGAAGCCGCCGGATGCGGCGGACAGGTGTGCGGGTTTCCCGGGTTGACAGGTGTATACGGCGGACGGTAAAATGAATTGATGTCCGGCAACACGAATTGCCGGAACGCTGTTTTTGAAAACGGCAATGGAGGCCTCCGCCGGAGCGGCGCGGACCTGCAGGGCCGGAACAACTGAATAGAGGAAATTTCAATGGATGAAACATTGTTTTCAATCATTGCTTCGCTGGAAGACGGCCGCAGACTCGGCACGGACGAGTTTGAATATTTAGTCTCCCACCGGACGCATGAGGGTGCAACGCAGCTGGCCCGAACGGCAGCTGACATCCGGAATGAAATTTACGGACACGACATTTTTGTGCGGGGGCTCATTGAAGTCTCCAACTACTGCAAAAATGACTGCTATTACTGCGGAATCCGAAAGAGTCATTCTCACTGCGACCGGTACCGGCTGGACGACGACCAGATCCTGACCTGCTGCAGAGAGGGCTACTCTCTTGGGTTCCGCACTTTTGTGTTACAGGGCGGTGAGGATCCGGCGTTTACGGACGACCGTCTTTGCAAGCTGATTGACCAGATCAAAACCGAATACCCGGACACGGCCATTACCCTGTCCCTCGGGGAGCGGAGCCGGGAGAGCTACACCCGCCTGAAAAAGGCCGGCGCGGACCGCTACCTGCTCCGCCACGAGACCGCGGACCGGGAACACTATGCACAGCTCCACCCGCCGGCCATGTCGTACGACAACCGCATGCGGTGCCTGCAGGACCTCCGGGACCTCGGGTTCGCCGTCGGCGCCGGCATGATGGTCGGGGCGCCGTTCCAGACCCCGCGGCACCTGGCAGAAGACCTTGCGTTCCTGCAGGACTTCCAGCCGGACATGTGCGGCATTGGCCCGTTCATTCCGGCCGCCGGTACCCCGTTCGAACACGAACCGGCGGGGTCCGTGGAGGAGACGCTCTACCTGCTCTCCATCCTCCGGATCCTCATGCCCCACGTCCTGCTCCCCGCCACCACGGCGCTCGGGACCATGGACCCGCAGGGCCGGGAAAAGGGCATCCTGTGCGGCGCCAACGTCATCATGCCCAACCTGTCGCCGGTCGGCGTCCGCAAAAAGTATGCCCTCTATGACAACAAGATCTGTACCGGAGAGGAGTCGGCCCAGTGCCGCGTCTGTCTGGACATAAAAATGGACCACATCGGTTATCAGATTGTCTGTGACCGCGGTGATGTAAGGAGGAAACCGATATGTCCGGAGCAACCTTAAACGAGACCCCGTCGGGCGAGCGCGTCCACATCGGGTTCTTCGGCATCCGCAACGCCGGCAAGTCCAGCGTGGTCAACGCGGTGACCGGCCAGGACCTGGCCGTCGTCTCCGACGTCCGCGGCACCACCACGGACCCCGTGAAGAAGGCGATGGAGCTCCTCCCCATCGGCCCGGTCGTCATCATTGACACCCCGGGCTTCGATGACGAGGGAGCGCTCGGGGAAAAGCGCGTGGAGCGGACCCGCAAGATCCTGGCGCAGACCGACCTTGCCATCCTTGTGACCGACGGCACCGTCCCGCTCCAGCCGGCCGACCGGGAACTCATACAAATTTTCGAGGAGCGGAAGCTCCCCTACCTCATTGTCCGCAACAAAGCTGACCTGTTGCCGGAAGGCACGGCGCAGAGCGCGGGTCCAAACCGAGCCGAATCGCCCGGGGAAACGGACCCCAACACCCTGTTCGTCAGTGCCGTTACCGGCGCCGGCATCCACGAACTCAAGGAGCGCATGGGCGCCCTGGCAAAGGATGCCAAAGAGGAGAAGACCATTCTCGGCGACCTCGCTGCGGCCGGCGACACCGTGGTGCTCGTCATTCCCATTGACGCCTCGGCCCCGAAAGGGCGCATCATCCTGCCGCAGCAGATGGTCCTGCGCGAGCTGCTCGACCGCCACGCCAATGCCCTCTGCGTCCAGCCCGAAGACCTGAAGAAGGCCCTGGCCGGACTGGCACAGCCGCCGGCGCTGGTCGTGACCGACTCGCAGGCCTTCAAACTCGTCATGCGGGACACGCCCGCGGACATTCCTACCACCTCGTTCTCCATCCTCATGGCCCGGTACAAGGGCAATCTGCGGCAGCAGGTCCTCGGCATTGCCGCCCTGAAGAACCTCGGGGAGGGCGACAAGGTCCTCATCTCCGAGGGCTGTACGCACCACCGCCAGTGCCAGGACATTGGCACCGTGAAAATTCCCGGATGGATTGAGACCTGCACGGACGGCAAACCCGAAGTCACGTTCACCTCGGGCGGCACCTTCCCGCAGGACCTCTCCCCCTACCGCTTAATCATCCACTGCGGCGCATGCATGCTGAATGAGAAGGAGATGCTGCATCGCCTCCGGTTGGCAGAAGAACAGAACGTCCCCATGACCAACTATGGCGTGGCCATTGCCGAATTCAACGGCACTCTCCGCCGCGCCCTGGAGCCGTTCCCTGAACTGCTGGAACTGCTGGACGGCTGACTACTCGAACGAAGAAAGAAAGGAAACCAACAATGCCTGAAGATTACCGACTCGGATACATTGGAATTATGATTGAAGACATGGACAGCGTGGAGCAGGTCAACGCCATCCTCCACGAGCAGAACGACATTGTCGTGGCCCGCATGGGCATTCCGTACCGGGACCGCGGCGTGGCCATCATCAGCCTTGTCGTGGACGGCACGAACGACGCCATCAGCGCCATGACCGGCGCCCTCGGACGCGTTCCGGGCGTCTCGGTCAAGTCCATGCTGCAGAAGAACAAGTAAGCGGAGGAACGTCCCTTGATCAAGATTGCCATTTACGGAAAGGGCGGCATTGGAAAGTCCACCATGACGTCCAACCTCTCGGCGGCCTTTGCCAGCCTCGGCAAGAAGGTCATCCAGATTGGCTGCGACCCGAAAGCCGACTCCACCTTCAACCTGCTCGGCGGCGAAGTGCCGGTGCCGGCCCTCAACTACATGCGTGAACACGACCGCGAACCGGAGCTTGCCGACATTGTGCGGACGGGCTACGGCGGCGTGCTCTGCATTGAGACCGGCGGCCCCACCCCGGGACTCGGCTGCGCCGGCCGCGGCATTATTACCACCTTCAACATCCTGGGCGATTTGGAACTCTTCGAAAATGAACAGCCCGACGTCGTCCTCTACGATGTCCTCGGCGATGTCGTCTGCGGCGGATTCGCCGCCCCTATCCGCGAAGGCTACGCGGACGAGGTCCTCATTGTGACCTCCGGGGAGAAGATGGCGCTCTATGCCGCCAACAACATCAACACCGCGGTCCACAACTTCGAGGACCGCAGCTACGCCAACGTGCGCGGCATTATCCTCAACCGCCGGAACGTGCCGGATGAGGAGGAAAAGGTGCGCCGCTTTGCCGTGGAAAACGGCCTGGAAATTGTGGCCGACATTCCCCGCAGCAACGACATCAACCGCTTTGAAGACGAGGGCAAGACCGTCATTGAGGGCGACATTACCCTCCCCGTCAGTCAGAAATTCGTGGAGCTTGCAAAGCTCCTGTTAAAGGACCAGCCGCATGAAGAATGAAGCGTATTCCATAACGGTGCAGGAGCTGGCGGCCCGCGGGCCGGAGGCCATTCCGGAAGAGTTCATTCCGGCGTGCCATCTCATCTACAGTTCCCCCGCCACCCTGTCGTATAACTCGCCGGGCGCCGTCGGCTTCGGCGTGAAGCGGGCCGGCCTCGTCATTCCGGAGTCGGTCATGCTGCTCATTGCCCCGAACGCCTGCGGCCGGAACTCTTCCATCTTAAGCAACGAGGAGTCCTACGCGGACCGCATGTTCTACCTCACCATGAGCGAGACGGACCTCGTCACCGGCCGGCACCTGACCGACATTCCCGAGGCCATCCGGCAGATCCTCGACGTCTGTCAGCCGAAGCCGAAGGCCGTCGTCATCTGCCTGACCTGCGCCGATGCCCTGCTCGGCACGGATCTGGAACGGGTCTGCCGCCGGGCCACGAAGGAGTGCGGCGTGCAGGTCATTCCGAGCTACATGTATGCGCTGGAGCGCGAGGGCAGGAAGCCGCCCATGGTGGCCATCCGCCAGACCATCTACTCCCTGGTGGAGCGCCTCCCGGTGCAGCCGGACATGGTGAATCTGCTCGGCTTCTTCACCCCGCTGGACCCGGAAAGCGAATTCTTTTCGCTGCTGGACGCGGCCGGCATCCACACGGTCAACCAGGTGTCTGCCATGCAGACGCTGGAGGAGTATGCACAGCTGGGCGCGGCCAATTTCAACATTGTTTTGAACGGCGAAAGCCTCTTTGCGGCGGAGGACCTGCGCAAACGGCTGAACATGCCGTATCTGGAACTCCACCGGCTGTATGACCCGGAGCGGATCCACAAACAGTACCGTTTGTTCGGTTCGGCGGTCGGCATCACTATTGATGATAACGAAATCTACGAGAAGACCGCCGCGCGCGTGAAGGCCTTCGCAGAGCAGTATGCCGGCACGACGTTTGCCATCGGCGAAATGTGCAACGCCAACCCGTACGAGCTGGCGGCATTCCTCACGTCCCTCGGCATGAACGTGCCGGTCCTTTTCTCGAACCTGACGGCGTACGACTTCCCGTACGTCCGCCGGCTGGCCGGGACCAGCCCGGAGACCCGCGTGTTCACAGGCATTTCCCCGACCATGGTCCACTACAAAGAGATTCCCGGCATAGACTGCGCCATTGGCAAAGACGCCGCGGACTACTGTCCGTCCGCCCGGCGCGTCGGGTGGCATTCCGAGAAGCAGCCGTTCGGCTACCGCGGCGTGAACGGCCTGCTCGACGAACTGGAGGAGGCGCTGGCATGAAGAATTTATACCGTTACCTCTCCCCGTTCTCGCCGGACCAGTCCGGCGCGGTCTCCGTGCTTTACGAGCTCGGCGGCATTATTGTCATCCTGGACGCCGGCGGCTGCGCGGGCAACATCTGCGGCTTCGACGAACCCCGCTGGTTCCGCGCCAAGAGCGCCGTCTATTCGGCGGGCCTCCGGGACCTTGACGCCATCCTCGGCCGGGACGACAAACTCATGACCAAACTCAGCGCCGCCGTGGAGACCTACGACGCGAACTTCATTGCCCTCATCGGCACCCCGGTGCCGGCCGTCGTCGGCACGGACCTGCGGGCCCTGACGCGCATGGCCGAGAAGAAGTTCGGCCTGCCGTGCGTGGCCATTGACTCGAACGGCATGGAGTACTACGACATCGGCCAGCAGAAGTCCTACATGGCCTTGCTGCGGCTGACGGAGCAGGGCAAGCTGGACGGCGCCGGTGACGCATCCGCGGAACCGCCCGTCTATGAGACCGGCATCCTCGGCGCCACGCCGCTGGACCTCCCGGCCGACGACAGCGCCCGGCAGATCATCCGCCGCGCCGAAGAACAGGGCTATGGCAAGACCGTCTGCTTCGGCATGGAAAGCGGCCTTGCCGAGTTCCGCCGGATGATGTCCGTCAAGCGGAACCTGGTCGTCTCCCCGTCCGGTCTGGCGCCGGCCCGGGCATTACAAGACAAGTACGGCATCCCCTTTGAAACCGGGTTCCTTTTCTCCGGGGACGAAGGCGTGCCAAAGGAATTCGAGGAGAGCTGCATCGCCCATGACGATTCCATCCTCGTCATCCATCAGCAGATCTACGCGGGCGCGGTGCGGGATGCGCTGCGCCGGAAGGGGTACCGGAACGTCACCGTTGCCTCGTTCTTCACCATGGACCCGGCGTATATGGAGGCCGGCGACCTAACGTTCCGGGGCGAGAACGACCTCATCCGCGCCGCCGGTTCGGGCTATGCCGCCATTCTCGGCGACCCGACCTTTGCCCGCGCCCTCGGCGGCTTCCGGGAAACCTTTGTCCCGCTGCCGCACTATGCGGTCTCCGGCGAAATGCATGAGACCGCCGCAGAACAGGAGCTTTACGCATGACCGTCCGAAAACGGATCCGTGTCTACGGAATTGTGCAGGGCGTCGGCTTCCGGCCGTTCGTGGACCGCATTGCGGCCCGGGCGGGCATTGCCGGCAGCGTCTGCAACAAGGGGCCCTACGTGGAAATTTTTGCCGAAGGGACCCCGGAACAAGTGAATACGTTTTCGGGACTGCTGATTTCCGAGGCGCCGGAGCGCTCGTCCATTTTAAAGGTGGAGCAGAGCGATGTACCGGTCTCCGGGGACACGAAGTTTTCCATTGTCCACAGTGAAAAGGTCCGGGGCGACATCTTCGTCTCCCCCGACATTGCCACCTGCCCGAAGTGCAAGGCGGAGCTCTTTGACCCGAAAGACCGCCGGTACCTGCACCCGTTCATCAACTGCACGGCGTGCGGGCCGCGCGTCACCATCCTGGACTCCATGCCCTACGACCGGGAACGGACCAGCATGAAGGAGTTCCCCATGTGCCCGCCGTGCGAATA
>ONLO01000034.1 GCA_900318715.1 uncultured Eubacteriales bacterium
CAGTTATAGATGAGTTCCTTGAGCTGTTCGCGGGCATCCTGCAGCGCATAGGCGGCATCGGACACCGTGCGGGACAGCTGCTCTGCTTCGGTCAGGTGCTTGGCCGGCAGCTCCAGGTCGTGGGCAGCGGACAGTGCCTGGGACACGGCGCCGCTGTTGAGGTCGCCGTCGGTCAGGGCGTCGAGCGCGTTCTCCAGCTTCTTGACAATCTTCTCGGAGTTGCGGAAGAACGAGCGCCGCTCATTCAGTGTTTCGTATTCACCGGACACCACGTTGGCATCCTCAATTTCCTTTATTTCATACTTCAGGAAATCCATGCGCCGGGCGCTCTCTTCCTCGTTCTTCTGAAGGCTGCGGAACTTCCGGTAGAGGCCGACGTATTCCTGGTACTTGCCGAGATAGTCCTCATAGACCGGTGCCAGGCCGCCGAGGGCATCCAGATACCGGTAATGGACTTCCGGGTTCAGCAGGTGCTGGCTGTCGTGCTGGCCGTGGATGCTGATGAGTTCTTTGCCCAGCGTCTTCAGCATGGAGACTGTGGCCGGCTCGCCGTTGATGCGGCAGGAGCTGCGGCCCTCGAGGCTGATGACCCGCTGGACCAGGAGCGTCCGGTCCTCCGACGGCGTCAGGCCGAGTTCCGCAAGGGCAGCTTCCACGTCGTCCGAGACGTTCACGAACAGTGCGGAGACCGTGGCGCGGTCTTCGCCGGTCCGGATGAGGTCTTTGGACGTCCGCTCGCCGAGCACGGCGCTGAGCGCGTCAATAATAATGGATTTGCCCGAGCCCGTCTCACCGCTCAGGACATTCAGCCCGTCGGCAAATTCAATGCCGGCAGACTCAATGATGGCAATGTTTTCAATGTGAAGCTCGGTCAGCATGGCGGTTCCTCCAGCGCGTTAATAACCTTTGACCCCGTCCAGGAAGACGGAGAGTGCACGGGCATCCTCATCCGTACGGCAGCAGACAAAGATGGTGTCATCGCCGGCAATGGTGCCGACCACGCCCTCTTTGTTCATGGAATCCAGCGCCGCACAGGCCGCATTGGCCATGCCGGCATGCGTCTTGATGACACACAGGTTCCGGGCATAGTCCGTCCCGCGGATGGAACCGGACAGAATGGTGCTGTACTGGGCGGAGTACTGGTCCAGATCCGACTGGTTAATGCTGTAAATGGACTTGCCGCGCGGGCCGACGGTCTTAATGAGCTTGAGCTCCTTAATGTCCCGGGACACGGTGGCCTGGGTCACGTCGTAACCGTAGCTGCGCAGTTTCCGAATGAGGTCGTCCTGCGTGGAAATGGGCTCTTCGCCAATAAGCCGGAGAATGGTGTTCTGGCGGTCTTTGCGGACACTCATGTTGTTACCTCCCGTCCGGTCACTTCGCTGCTTGCGAATTTGTTGTTGAGGATGTCGAAGAACGAGTCGTTCTTAATGCGGATGAACTCCGAATACTTCTCGGATTTCTCAATGATGATCCGGTCCCCGGTGCGCACCGGAATGGATTCGGCGCCGTCACAGGACAGATAGAGGTCCCGCGGGTTGTTGGAGTTCTCGTCTATGTAGATTTCAATTTTACTGTTCGAGTTGAAGACAATGGGCCGGGACAGCAGGGACTGCGGGCAGATGGGCGTGACCACAATGGCGTCAATGCCGGGGTCAATGACCGGGCCGCCGGCCGACAGCGAGTACGCCGAGGAACCGGTGGGCGTGGCCACAATAATGCCGTCCGCGTGGTAGCAGTTGATGAGGCGGCCGTCACACTCTACGTTAATGTCGGACATGTGGAGCTCGCGTCCGCGGGCCAGGACCGCGTCATTAATGCACTCCGTCTCCATGAGCGGTTCGCCGTCCCGGAGCAGCGTACACTTGACGAGCATACGCTTGTCCAGTCGGTAGTTGCCGTCAATGAGTTCCTTGAGGAGCGGCAGTTCGTCGCGCTCCAGACCGGCCATGAATGCCACGCGCCCGGCGTTAATGCAGAGCAGCGGCTTGTGGTAGTCCACCGTCTTTTTGGCGGCCATGAGCATGGAGCCGTCGCCGCCGACGGCCACAATGGCGTCACACCATGAAATGAGGTCGTCGAATTCCATGACGCCGAGGTCCGGAATGCCGGTCAGCAGCCGTGCCGTCTCCGGAAGAGCCGCATAATTGGCGCCGTACTGCTGTAACCAGCGGCAGATATCGGCGGTGGTCTCCCCCGCATATTTGCGCGTCAGATTCGGTAACAATGCAATGTTCATGCGCCGTCTCCTTTCCCTGCATCCAGAACGCTGTGCGATTCAGCCGTCAATGCGGAAACCGAAGTCCCTGACAGGTTGACAGGATCTTCGCTTTTTTCAATAAACATGAGGTACTCAATATTGCCCTCGGGGCCCTTGATGGGCGAAAACGTCAGGCCGAGGAGCGAAAAGCCGTGCTCCAGGGCAAACGACGTGACGTCCTCCACCACTTCCGTGTGGACGGAAACGTCCCGGACCACGCCTTTCTTGCCGACCTTTTCCCGTCCGGCCTCAAACTGCGGTTTGATGAGGCAGACGGCCTGTCCGCCGTCCCGGAGCCGCTCCCGCAGGACCGGAAGGATGATCTTCAGGGAAATGAAGGAAACATCCACACTGGAAAAGTCTATGGGGTCCGGAATCTGTTCTCCGGTCACGTAACGGAAGTTCGTGCGCTCCAGATTGATGACCCGTTCGTCTGTGCGCAGTTTCCAGGCAAGCTGCCCGTAACCGACGTCCACGGCATATACTTTGACCGCGCCGTTTTGCAGCATGCAGTCCGTAAACCCGCCGGTGGAGGCGCCGATGTCCATGCACGTTTTTCCCGCAAGGGTTATGGGGAAACACTGCATGGCTTTTTCCAGTTTGTAGCCGCCCCGGCTGACGTAGGGCATCTTTTCGCCCCGGACTTCCACCTGGTCGCCGGGTTTTAAGGCCCTGCCGCCTTTGAGTTCCTTCTGTCCGTTGACATAGACCTGCCCGGCCATAATCAGCGCTTTGGCTTTTTCACGGCTGTCGGCATAGCCCTGTTCAAAGACGTACAGGTCCAGACGTTGTTTACTGCTCATAGAGTGCTCGGATGGCTCCTTTAATGGATTCCGCGTCCAGCCGGAACTCGCGGCGGAGCTCCGAAATGGAAGCGTGGTGTACAAACGTGTTGCCGACCGCAGTCAGATGATACTGACCGGTGAACCCGTGTTCCAGAAGGTCTAAGCCAAAGGCCTCGCCAATGCCGCCGCTGCGGGCGCCCTCCTCAAAGAACAGGACGTGTTTGGCATGACAGACCGCCTCCACGGCGGCCGGGTTAATGGGCCAGACCTTGTTCAGCTTGATGAGGCCGGCGGCAATGCCCTCTCCGGCCAGCTCGTCCACGGCCCTTGCCGCTTCGGAGAACTCGGCGCCGAAGGAAACGACCATGGTATCGGCCTTCTCGTTGCCGAGAATGTTAAAGTCATCGTAATTGGGCTCATAGCCCTCCGGCAGGTAACCCTGCTGGCCGCGGGGATACCGGACGGCCACAATGTTGCCGTCTTCATAGAGGGCGCGGTACAGGAAGAAGCCCATGCCCTTATAGGTGGCCGGCGAATACACGACCGTGCCCGGAATGGTCCGCAAATAGGCAAGGTCGAAGATGCCCTGATGGCTGCGGCCGTCGCTGCCGACAAAGCCGGCGCGGTCCACAGCCAGGACCACTTTCTGGTTCTGCATGGCCACGTCGTGGACCATTTCGTCGTAAGCGCGCTGCAGGAACGTGGAGTAAACCGCAAAGACCGGGATCATGCCGCCTTTGGCCAGGCCGCCGGCGAACGTCACGGCGAACTCTTCGGCAATGCCGACGTCAAAGTAGCGGTCCGGGAACTGCAGGGCAAAGTCCTCCAGGCCGGTGCCGAGGCCCATGGCCGCGGTAATGGCACAGACGTTCGGGTCCTCCTCCGCAAACTTGCAGAGGTATTTGCCGAACTCCTTGGAGAAGTTCGTTCCGGTGGAAGGCTTGGTCTCCCCGGTCTTCTCGTTGAACGGCGAGACGCCGTGGAACTTGGACGGGTTGCGTTCGGCCGGCAGATACCCTTTGCCTTTGACGGTCCGGATGTGCAGAAGGACCGGTTCCTCCACGAGCTTGGCGGCCTCGAGAGCGTTGCAGAGTTCGTGGATGTCGTGTCCGTCCACCGGACCCATATAGGTAAAGCCCAGATCCTCGAACATGTTACTGCCGTAAAGACGGTCTTTCAGTTC
>ONLO01000026.1 GCA_900318715.1 uncultured Eubacteriales bacterium
CACCTCATTGAAGAGGAGACCGGCATTCCGACTTTCGGGTTCAAGACCAGCGGCATGCGCTCGTACATCTCAGGCGCCCGGCAGGCGTTCGCCGCCATTGCGGACCGCTTCTGCCCCGCTCCCGCCGACGCTGCTGTCCCCGCCTCCTCTCCCGCCGCGCCCATCAAGGTCAACCTCCTCGGCGTCACGCCGCTGGACTTCTCAGTGGTCGGCAACGTGGAAGCCCTGTACCAGTTCCTGGCGGACCATGGTTTTGAAGAAGTCAGCTGCTGGGCCATGGGCAGCACGCTGGAAGACCTCATGCGCGCCGGCGAGGCGGACGTCAACTTAGTCGTCTCCTCTTCGGCCCTGGATGCGGCAAAGATCCTGGAACAGAAATACGGCACGCCGTACGTGGCCGGTGTCCCCATCGGCTCCGCCGGCGCCGACGCCGTGGCCGCTGCCCTGCGCGCCGCCGCTCTGCCCGCCAGCCGCCCCGCAAGCCGCATCCTCCACGCCACCGGCGAGCGGCCGGCCCGCTCCTGGACCGAGCTCTTTGCCCGGACCGAGGCACGGCCCGACCTGGTCCTTGTCGGCGAAGCGGCCTTTGCCGCGTCCCTGCGGTTTGCGCTGGAGCAGCAGTTTGCCGCCCGTTCGTCCGCCGGTGCTCCGCTCCCCGACATCCGGGTCATCTGCCCGGTGGAGGAGCCCATGGGCGTCCTGCGGTCCACGGACCTGCTGTCCGACGAAGAGGAGGACATGGCCCCGCTCCTCCGCGGTTCCAAAGCCGTCCTTGCCGACCCGCTCTACGAACGGGTCCTGCGCAAGCCCGGAGCCAGTGAAGCGGAATCGCCCAAGTTAATCCGCTTCCCCGACGAAGCGTTCTCGGGACGCATGTTCCGCACCGAAATCCCCGTCTTCATCGGCCCCGCCTTCGACACCTGGCTGGACGAACACGGAATTGGATGACCCTGCCGCCGGGCCTTCTGATGGTCAAGATTTACTTTTCCATTCAAACGTGTAATACTTGTGTTTGGAAAAGTTAAGTTTGAAAGGAGCGGTTTCCCTTATGAGCGAATTTCAGAACAATTACCCCTGCATCTTCGTCCATGGGTTTGGCGGCTTCGGCCACGAAGACCTGATGGACCACTACTTCACCTACTGGGGACTGTTTTCCAAGTATCTGTTCCCCCACCTGAACGAACAGGGCACGGAGTGCTACAACCCGGCCCTCGGCGCCTTCAACGGCACCTGGGACCGGACGTGCATTCTCTGGGCCTACCTGTTCGGCGGCACCGTCGACTACGGCAAGGTCCACAGTGAGAAGCACCGTCACGCGCGGTACGGCCCCACGTTTGAACACGGTATCCTGGAAGACCTGGGCAAGACCGAAGCGCACAAGAAAATAAACCTCTTCGGCCACAGCTTCGGCGGCCCGACCGTCATTATGGCCGCCCGCCTGTTTGCCGAGGGCTCGCAGGAAGAGCGCGACGGCACGGATCCGGACGACCTCTCCCCGCTGTTCGCCGGCGGCCACGGCAACCTGATCCACACGGTCACCACGCTGTCCGGCGTCAACAACGGCACCGCCCTGGCCGAACTGTTCGGCTTCCTGGGCACGGAGATTGCCGGCATTTCCGTTCTGACGCTTCAGGCGCTGCTCGGTGACACCGCCGCCACCCGGTTCTATGACATCGGCTGCCATCAGTGGGGAATTGGCCCGGAGAGAAATGACTGTCAGTTCCGGCATATCCGGAATCCGCTTCCGTACTGGAGCCGGATCCGGGACTTCTGTTCCAACAAGGACCTCGACCACTGCGCCCGGGAAATGCAGGTGAGCGTCCAGCAGGATGTCATCCTCAAGGACTACAAGACCGACCCCGGCATTTATTACTTTGCCCGGAGGGCCAACGGCTCCGTACCGGATGGCAAAGGCGGTTACAAAATGAAAATTCCGGTCGACCCGTTCTGTCTGGCCGCCGGCATTCCGACGCTCCGGTGGATGAAAAAAGGTACGCTGGCCAAATACGGCTTTGGAACGGATCCGCTCTGGGGCATGACCGACGGTTTTGTCAACGTCCGCGGCCAGTCCGCCCCCATCGGCACGACGCAGGAAGACGCCACCCAGGCCACGGCCTTTGCCCCGGGCAAATGGTACAATTTGCGGCCCATTGTCGGCGACCACATGACCTGGATGGGCTGGTGGGTCCCGAAAGACCGGTATTTCAGCATGTGGGACGAAATGATCCGCCTGAGCCGTTCCCTTCCGGACGGCGACGCCCGGTAAACGAAGACAAAAAAAGAAGACCCGTTACGGGTCTTCTTTTTATTTTTGTTCGGAAGTTTACTTCTGATGTTCCGCCTTCAGCATTTCCGCTGCGCGCTCCTCGAGCTGGACAAAGTTCACTTTGCCGTTGGTTTCGGTGAGCGGAAGAGCGTCAATGAAGACGAAGTCACAAGGCCACATGTAGGCCGGGACTTTCTCTTCGCAGAGTTTGACCAGTTCTGCTTTGAGTTCTTCGTCCGGACGGTCGTTCTTCTTGACGACGAACGCAACAATTTCGTAGAAGGTGGAGTCCCATTTCAGACGGCCGGCGCAGCAGACGGCATCCACGTCCGGATGTTTGTTGATTTCTTTCTCCGGAACGGACGGGAAGATCTTGGCGCCGTTGCCGCCGTTGTCGGTAATGTAGATGCGGCGCAGACGTCCGGCATGATACAGGAACCCGTCTTCGTCGAATTTGCCGAGGTCGGAGGTGTGGAGCCAGCGTTTGCCGTTTTCGTCGACTTTGATCATTTCGTCGGTGGCTTCCTGGTCATCCAGATAACCGAGCATGCAGTTACCGGAAACAATGATTTCGCCGACTTCGCCATATTTCAGTTCTTTCGTCGGGTCATCCACGTCCACAATGCGGATGTCGTTGACGATCATGGGGATACCGACGCTCTTATAACGGTTTGCCGTATAGGTCTCGGTAGCAATGGTGGCACTCGTCTCCGACATGCCGTAGCCCTTGATGACCGGAACCGGAGCGTTGTGGTCACGGAAGAATTTGTCAATGGCTTTCTCGTCCTCACGCGGGCAGGCGTCGCCGCCGATGACCGGGGCATACAGGAAGGACATGTCCATATCCTTGACGATGGGGGAACGAGCCAGCTGACGCCAATGCTCGGTAACCGCACCGGCAAAGTTCGGCTTGTACTTTTTGAAGTTCTTCGGGAATTTTTCCGGAGAGAAATCCGGGTTCAGAACAACCGTAACGCCATAGAACAGCGGCAGATGGACGCTGATCATCATACTATAGATGATAAAGGGCGGCAGTTCGTTGTACCAGGTCAGCTGACGCCGGATGGGGAAACCGATGTAGCCGTAGTTCCAGGCAAGGTTGTTGGTAATCTGGTCGGAGATCATGACGCTCTTCGGCATACCGGTGGTACCGCCGGTATGGACGATGATGCGGCAGGCATCTTTTTCATACGCGGCCTCAACGTCCGGGGCTCCTTTGCCGGTGGCAATGAAGTCCTTGTAGCTGAGGACCTTGTCACTGTATTCAATCTTCGGATGTTCTCCGCGGGACTTAAGGTTGTAGCCAAGGCGGATGGCCGGCGGCATAAAGTCACCAATTTTGACAATGACGACTTTTTCAACGGAAGTGCCGACGACGGCTTTCTTGACGAGCGGGTAGTTGAGGTCGAGGGTAATGAAGACCTTCGGGTTGACCTGATTAATATAATGCTGCAGGGTCTCCACGTCCGAACGCGGGTCAATGAGGTTGGTGGCAGCACCAATCTTGTCGGCGCCGTAGAAAGTATAAACGACTTCCGGGGTGGTGACCAGAGCGGCCATGACGTAGTCGTTCTCCTTGACACCGGCAGCCGTGAGGGCATGAGCCATGTCGTCAATGCGCTCAAACAGTTCCTTGAAGGTGGTCTTCTTGCCGAAATAGTTGAGTGCAATCTGGTCCGGATAATCTTTATTGCAGTCGTAAATGAGCTGATACATAGTCAGGCCCTGCGGCGGCTGTCCGACCATGGCGTTCGGAGCAGTCAGATACTTTTTCCAGGGCATATCGTTGACAGGCGGGTTCACAAGTCCTGTCTCATAGTATTTTTCCCAGGGGCGGTCAATTGAGGGATACCCAGTTTTGTTTTCGTTCATGTTGTCCTTTGCCTTTCCTATCTAGATTCTCAAACCAATACAAAAAGCGGCTTATAAGCCGCCCAAACTCATCCAATCAATCACATCGGATGTTAGTTTACTACTACATCCGCGGAGTGGTATGTACCCTAAAGCACATAGATGAAAATTTTTTCACAAATGTAACAAAAATTATGCATCCGTTGATACAAAGAGGACCCGTTCGGAAGAGCGGGTCCCCTGTATCATGCATTATAGTATGGCGTATTTACGAGCTTATTCCGCCACCTGCGGAAGCTTTGCAAGGCTGGCTTCCAGTTCTTCGTCGGTCGGAATGTAATCCGTCATGGTGCCGTCGTTGAACTGCTCATAGGCCACCATGTCAAAGTAACCGGTGCCGGTGAGTCCGAAGACAATGTTCTTCTCTTCGCCGGTCTCTTTGCATTTCATGGCTTCATCAATGACAGCACAGATGGCATGGCTGGACTCCGGTGCGGGAAGGATGCCTTCGCAGCGGGCAAACGTCTCGGCCGCTTCAAAGACCCTCGTCTGCTCCACGGAGATGGCCTCCATGTAGCCGTCGGCGTACAGCTGGGACAGGATGGGGCTCATGCCGTGGTACCGCAGGCCGCCGGCGTGGTTGGCGGACGGAATGAAGTCCGAACCAAGGGTGTACATCTTGGCCAGCGGGCAGACCTTGCCGGTGTCGGCAAAGTCATAGGCATACTTGCCGCGGGTGAAGCTCGGGCAGGAAGCTGGCTCGACCGCCACAATGCGGTAGTCCTGTTCGCCGCGGAGTTTCTCGCCCATGAACGGGGCAATCA
>ONLO01000041.1 GCA_900318715.1 uncultured Eubacteriales bacterium
CCGCAGCAGCAGGCAATGAGCGCTGCCAGCGTCAGAATTCCAAGATATGTCCAACCCATAAGTCACTTACTCCTTCTTAAAACTATCATAAATGTACTGTTTGAAGCTCCTGTCACCGTATTCGGTGTCTCCGACCATGTCTTCCGTCATGGTCCATTTGCCGAACTTGATGACACCGGCACGGCCGTCGCCCTTCAGTTTGCTGATCAGGCCGATCATGTCGAACACGAAGCCCGGAACGCGTTTGATGACGCACTCTTTGCCGGCGGCATCGAAGCACATCTGCGCAATTTCCTCATACGTGTAGGTCTCCTTGCCGCCGATGTCGTAGGATTTGCAGTCGTCGCACATGTGCTGGACGATGAACTCTGCAAAGTCCTCGGTGGCAATGACGTTGGCGCGGATGGGGTCTTTGCCGAGCAGCTGGACTTCGCCCTTTTCAATCATGGGGCGGAAGACCTTGACAATGTCGTAGAAGTAGCCCGTCGGACGGTAGATGGTATACGTCATGCCGCTGTCCTTGAGGACCTTCTCGAACTTGGCCTTGGCCGCCAGCATGGGAATGTCGGGGGCCTTTTCCGCCTTGATGACGGAGACATAGGCAAAGTGCTTGACGCCGGCTGCAAGGGCCTCGTTCAACAGGTTGACGTTGCCCTGGTAGTCAATTTCCATGGGCGTGACCGTGGCGGAGGCCTTGGTCAGGCCGACCGTGGAGACGAGGACATCGGCGCCGTCACAGAGACCTTTGAGGGCTTCCGGATCCGTGACGTCCAGTTTCCGGAACGTGTAGTTTCCGGTGAGACCCAGGTCCTTTTCCACGACGTCCGTAGCAACGACCTCATGTCCGGCATTCAGCAGCGCACGGAACACATCCGAGCCCAGATGGCCATAAGCGCCTGCAAGTACGACTTTCATAACAGATTCCTCCTTTTTGTTCAAAAACTTGCTACTTTTATTACACTACACAAGCGCCCGTTCGTCAACAGATTCGCAATAAATGTTCGAACTTTTAAACCGTTGAACAGTTCGCAAAAAAAGACCGCTGCCGGAATGGCAGCGGTCTTTGGTTGTCCTTTTGTGCTCAGCCCTCGGAATAGGGGAGAAGAGCAACGTGGCGGGCGCGTTTGATGGCGGTGGTGAGCTCACGCTGATGGTAAGCGCAGGTGCCGGTCACGCGGCGCGGAAGGATCTTGGCACGGTCCGACGTGAACTTGCGGAGACGTGCGGTGTCTTTGTAGTCGATTTTTTCAATCTTGTCGACGCAGAACGCGCAGACTTTTCTGCGGCCGCGGCGGCCACGATTTCTGTCGTATGCCATAGGTCGGAATCCTCCTTATTAGAGTTACGTGAAATTCAAAAACTTAGAACGGCAGGTCGTCGTCCGTGTCGAGCGACGAGAAGTCGTCGGCGCCGGCCGTGGAGAACGACGCGGCGGGAGCAGCCGGGGCGGCGGCAGGAGCGGCCTGCGTGTAGGCCTGGCCCTGCGGGGCGCCGGTGCCGGTTTCGGCTTTGGAACCGGTGAAGCTGACGTTGTCAGCGACAATTTCCACAGCCGTGCGTTTGTTTCCATTGCGGTCTTCGTAGTTACGGGTCTGGATGGAACCCTGAACCGCAATCATGGAGCCCTTATGGAAGTAACGGCTCACGAACTCGGCAGTCTGTCTCCAGGCGACGACGTTGATGAAGTCGGTCTGGCGCTCGGTGCCGGCCTTCTGATAATTGCGGTCAACGGCGACGGTGAACGATGTCACGCTGACACCGCTCGTTGTTGTGCGAAGTTCCGGGTCGGCCGTCAGGCGGCCCATAATAACAGCACAGTTCAGCATTGTTCTGTCCTCCCGTCCTTATTTCGCAATGTTGAGGAAACGGAGTACACCGTCGGTGATCTTGAGACGGCGCTCAAGCTCGGCCGGAAATTCCGGCTCGGCGGAGTAGTTGACGACAGCATAGTAGCCTTCCGGCTCGTCGTTAATGAGATAAGCAAGCTTGCGTCTGCCCCACTCATCAACTTCTCCTAATGTGCCGTGTTTCTCGATGAGGTCTTTGAATTTCTGAAGAAGAGCCTGGGCCGCTTCTTCGCTCTCTTTGACGGAGAACACCAACATGATCTCATACTCTTTTGCCATTAGTTTGCACCTCCTTTTGGTCTTTGGCCCCGGAACTTGCGTCCGGAGCAAGGATTGAAGATTTCCTTATACAGCACGAAGGCATAACACCCGCGCGCGTTTAAGCATTATAACAGCCGGAAACGGCTGTGTCAAATGGGCTTTACGCCTGCTCCTGCAGTTTCTCAAGCGATTTCATCTTGAGGTAGGCCTGGATGAACCCGTCGAGGTCTCCGTCC
>ONLO01000030.1 GCA_900318715.1 uncultured Eubacteriales bacterium
ACTACCGGTTCAACCTGGAAAAGCTGCTCAAAAGAAAGCCGCATACCTTGAGCGGCTCCGAGGAACAGCTCCTGGCCAACTTCGGCGAAGTCTTTGCCGTGCCGGGCGAAGTCTCGGACAACCTGCAGGACGCCGACATGGTCTTTGACGCGGTGACCGATGCAAACGGGGAGGAGCACGAAGTCACGGGCTCCAACTACATCCTGCTGCAGACCGACCCGGACCGCACGCTGCGCGAAAACGCGTTCCGCAGTTTCTACAAGGGCTACCGGGAGCACAACAACACGTTTGCCGCCGCGTATTCCGGCTGCGTGAAGGCCGCCGCGGCGGAGGCCAGAGTCCGCCATTATGACTCCTCCCGCGGCATGGTCATGGCGCTGGAGCACGTGCCGGTCCCGGTCTACGACAACCTGGTGGACACCGTGCGCGCGCATCTGCCGGCCATGTACCGCTACGTGAACCTCCGCAAGCGGCTTCTCGGCATTCCGGACCTCCACTACTACGACGTCTATGCGCCGCTGGTGGAGGACAGCACAGAGCACTATACGTACGAACAGGCGCAGCAGATGGTGCTGGACGCCGTGGCGCCGCTCGGCGAGGACTACGTGAAGTCCGTTCAGGGCGCCTATGACGCCCGCTGGATTGACGTCTACCCGAACAAGGGCAAGAGCGGCGGCGCCTATTCCTCCGGCACGTACCGGTCCAACCCGTTCATCCTCACGAACTTCACCGGCACGCTGGACAGCGTCTCCACCATTGCGCACGAAATGGGCCACTCCCAGCACACGAAGCTGGCCAACCGCCATCAGCCGCCGCAGTACGCGGGCTACACACTGTTCGTGGCCGAAGTGGCGTCCACCGTCAATGAGAACCTGCTGGTGGCTGACCTTCTGTCCAAGACGGACGACCCGAAGGTCCGCCTGCGGTATTTGAACCAGAGCCTCGAGGCCTTCAAGGGCACCGTCTACCGCCAGACCATGTTTGCGGAGTTCGAGCGCGAGGCCCATGCCAAAGCCGAGCGGGGAGAGCCGCTGGACCCGGGCAGCCTCAATGAGCTGTACTTCGGACTGGTCAAGGACTATTTCGGTCCGGAGCTCGTCTTAGACGATGAGATCCAGTACGAGTGGTCCCGCATTCCGCACTTTTACCGCCCGTTCTACGTCTACAAATACGCCACGTCCTACTGCTCCGCCATGGCCCTCAGCGAGGCCATCCTGGCAGAAGGGGAGCCGGCCCGGGACCGCTACCTGGAATTCCTCTCCATGGGCGGCAGCCGGTACCCGCTGGACGAGCTGAAGCACGCCGGCGTGGATCTGACCACCCCGGACCCCATAGACCGCGCACTGGACAAGTTCGAGGCCATTGTGGCCGAGGCTGAAGTCCTGGCGGACGAACTCGGATTATAAAAACAAAAATAAAAAAGCAGCTTCACGGAACCGTGAGGCTGCTTTTGTTTGGCTGTTTCTCAAATCATTTTTTATGCGTCGGGCAGGTCCTGGCTTAAGCGGTCAAGGGCGGCCAGGAGAGCGTCGGTCTTCTCCGGGGTGGTGGACCACGCCGTGGCAAAGCGAAGGACGGAATGGGTGTCGTCATATTTCTCCATGTAGCCGAACTCCACGGTTTCCGCCAGCCGCTCCATCCGGTCATTTGCCAGGACAAAGAAGACCTGGTTGGTCGGGTTCTCCAGAAACAGCGGGAACCCGCACGCGCGGAGCTTTTCTTTGATCCGCGCGGCACTCTCAATGGCGGGTGCACCGATGCGCTCGTAGAGCCCGTCGGTGAAGAGAGCGTCGAACTGCACGCCCAGGACCCGGCCCTTGGCCAGGAGTGCCCCGTGCTGCTTGATGCGCGTGGTGAAGTGGGAAATGCTGCCCTTCTTCGGGAGGACGACTGCCTCGCCGCAGAGCGCGCCGCATTTGGTGCCGCCGATGTAAAAGACGTCACAGAGCCGGGCAAGGTCGGGGAGCGTTACGTCGTTCTCCGGCGCCGCCAGGGCGTACGCCAGACGCGCACCGTCCAGGTACAGCGGAATGCCGGCCTCCGCACAGACCTCGTGCAGGGCGGTCAGCTCCGCTTTGGAGTAGAGCGTGCCGTACTCGGTCGGGTGGGAAATGTAGACCAGGCCGGGCTCCACCATGTGCTCGTGGTTGGGGTCCGCCAGAAAGTCCTTACAGTACTTCCGGACGGCTTCGGCGGAAATCTTTCCGTCGGTGTGAGGCAGCGCCAGCACCTTGTGCCCGGTGAACTCCACGGCGCCGGCCTCGTGCACGGAAATGTGCCCGGTCTCCGCCGCAAAGACCCCTTGCCAGGGCTCTGTCAGGCAGTCCACCAGAAGCGCGTTCGTCTGGGTGCCGCCGGTGAGGAAGCGCACTTCGCCGTCCGGGCATCCGCAGGCGGACAGGATCTTCTGTTCCGCCGCACGGCAAAACGGGTCCTCTCCGTACCCCTGCACAGAGACCAGATTGGTGGCGGCCAGTGCGTCCAGCACTGCCGGATGGCAGCCCTCCATGTAGTCGGAGGTGAAGGCGAGTTTTGCGGTCGTAACGTCAGACATGGTGTTTCTCCTTTTTGAAACCGACAGTTTGTCTACACCACTATACAACCTTTTCGTGCCGGCGGGCAAGGGAAACAATTGAAGAGACCGCCGGTTTTCGGTAAGATAGTATCAAGTACGTCGGAAAGGAGCCCCCCTTATGCATATTCATCCGGCACGCAAACAGCCTTCGTCCCTGCAGGACACCTGGACGCTGCACAACGGTGTAGCCGTTCCGGTCCTGGGCCTGGGAACGTATAAATCGTTGGGCGATTCAGCCCTTTATGCCGTCTCCGAAGCCCTGCAGCTCGGCTACCGGCATTTGGATACCGCCGCCTACTACGGCAACGAGGTCGAGGTCGGGGAGGGCATCCGCCGGTCCGGCGTGCCCCGGGAGGACGTGTTCGTCACCACCAAGGTCTGGAACACGCACCGGGCGTACGGCCAGGTCCTGGCGTCCTGTGACGAAAGCCTTCGGAAACTGCAGATCGACTATATAGACCTGCTGCTCATCCACTGGCCGGCCAATGCGCTCAGCTACGGGGACCGTGCGCCGGACCTCAACCGGGACATGTGGCGGGCCTTTGAAGACCTGTATGCGGACGGCAAGGTCCGTGCCATCGGCGTCTCGAACTTCCTGCCGCACCATCTGCAGCAGATCCTGGACACGGCGCGGGTGGTCCCCATGGTGGACCAGATTGAAATCCACCCCGGCTGGCTGCAGAAGGAGACCGTGGACTTCTGCCAGGGGCAGAACATCCTGGTGGAGGCCTGGAGTCCCATGGCCCGGCAGGCAGTCACGGACAACCCGGTCCTTCAGGAACTGGCGAGCCAGTACGGAAGGACGCCGGCGCAGATCTGCCTTCGCTGGGAGCTGCAGCACGGCATTGTACCGCTGCCCAAGACCACCCGGCGGGAGCGCATGGCGGAAAATGCGGATGTCTTTGACTTCACCCTGACGGACGAAGAGATGGCCGCCGTGGACGCCCTCAAGGACGCAGGCGGCAAGTGCGCCGTGGTGGACGAGACGGAGACCTGAGACGAAACTTTCGTGAAATCCGACCGCTGATTCCGCACGAAAAAACCGCCCATTGCAAATTTCCGACCTTTCGTGGTGTTTTCATATACAGACCCCTTCGTTTTCGGCATAATAAGTTCGACGAAAGGAGGGACTGTCTATGAACAAACCCATTATTACATTTCAGGAAGAAGCCGTCCTGCTCCGGGAACTTCGGAACCGCCTTCTGAAGACCCGGGAGCTGACCGGACTGAACGTGGCCGAGCACAAGATCCTGATTGAGGCCATTGAGCAGTTCCGCAGGTACTGCCTGTACTTCGGCTTACCCCAGTAAGGAGGACACACCATTTGAGAATACTCGTTACCAACGACGACGGCATTACTGCCGAAGGACTGTACCACCTGGCGGCCATGGCGGTCCGGCTGGGGGAGGTCTGGGTCGTGGCGCCCCGGCATCAGGCCAGCGCCATGTCCCACGGCATTACGCTGGACCGGGACATGGAACTCCGCCTCGTCCGGGACTTCCCGGTGGAAGGCATCCACCGGGCCTACAGCCTGGACGCCAAACCGGCGGACTGCGTCCGGATGGTCATGAACTCGAAGCTCATGCCGGCGCTGCCGGACCTGGTCCTGTCCGGGGTCAACCGCGGGGAGAATGCCGGGTATGACGTGCAGTATTCGGCCACCGTCGGTTCCGGCCTGGAGGCCCTGCTCTACGGCGTTCCGGCCATCTGCTTTTCCCTGCAGGTGGACGGCTCGTTCTCGGAGTGGGACGACGCCATGGAGGACATTACCAGAGACCTTATGTCCCGGGAACCGCCGGAACGGGCGGTCTGGAACGTCAACTTCCCGGGCTGCACCGCCGCCGAGTGCAAAGGCATTCTGGAAGACCGGTCCATTTCTCAGATGGCTTCGTTTGACGACACCTACCTGCTGCAGGACCACCCGGAGGAGGACACCTGGAACGTCCACCTCCTCGGCATTCCGGTTACGGAGGCCGATGCGGGCAGTGACATACAGGCCATCCTGGACAACTACATTTCCATTGGCAAGGTCGTCAATTCCGCATTAATCTGAAACTTAACACACAAGAAAAACGAGGATGGGGTTCCCATCCTCGTTTATTGTTTGTGGTTAGTATGCCGGAATGCTTCGTGCTCAGCGGGTAAACGTCATGGCCGCGGCCACGTTGTCCTGCTCGTCAAACCAGGTGAGCGAGTTCTCATTCACATACTGGATCCGGCCCATGCCCTGGCTGTATTTGATTTCTTCCTGGCTTCCGCCGTTCTCATCAAAGACAACGGTTTTGTGGAGGCAGTTGCTGTAGTTGACCCGCATGGTGTCGGGGTCAAAGGTGCCGGACATGGTCCACTCTTCCGTCTCGGCGGCCGAGTTGCCCCAGGTGACCGAGAAACTCAGGTTGTCTCCGTTTGCCGTTGCCACAATGGTGCAGCGGCCGTTGCCGAAGGTGCCGGCGTACTGGGACGCCGTCCGGACCGGCGCCGTCCCGGTCTCTTCCTTCGTGGAGGTCTCCGTTTCCTTCGTGGTGGTTTCCGTCGTCTTTTTCGTGGTCTTGCTGTCGTCTTTTTCCGTCGTGGACACCGTGACCGTGGTCTTGTCCGCGCCGCTGTCTTTCTTAAAGGAACAGGCCGCAAGCAGGGTGAGGCAAATAACGAACGTCAGAACAATGCTGATCAACCGCTGAAACTTCATAAGGATTCCTCCGCAAATAAAAATTGGAGAGCCGTCTTCCGGGACAAACTCTACCTGATATTCTATCATTTTGGCGTCCGGAACGCTATGTGTTATAATAAAATTCCCATTATCAATACAAAACCGGAGAGGAGGGACCGTATGAAGGCAAAATTCCGCCAGACGGAAGATGCGCGCAACCGCCGTCTCATGACCATGATCCTGTCACTGGCCATGGCCGTGTCGCTTGCGCTGTTTATTGGGTTTACCGTGCACGACCACCTTGTGGAACCGAAACAGGACGGCGAAATTGCCGCCTCGTCGGAGCTGGCCCAGATGGAGTCCGGCGCGGCTCCGGACCTTCCGTCCCTGTCCCGCCTCTACCGTAACGTTCAGGTCCGGCGCAAGCTCCAGAGCATGACCCTGCGGGACAAGATCCTGCAGATGATCATTGTCTGCCCGGAGGTCCTGTCCGGCAGTTCTTCTCCCGTAACCAAAGCATCCGGGGTCGGCGCGGCGCTGCAGAAGTACCCGGTCGGCGGCATCATCTTGTTTGCCGACAACCTGCAGTCCCGGGACCAGACCAAGGCCCTCATCAGCGGCATGCAGGAAACGGCTAAGGCCAGCGGCATTGGCCTCTTCCTCAGTGTGGACGAAGAGGGCGGCACGGTGTCCCGCTGTGCGCAGAAACTCGGGACCACCAAGTTCAAGAACATGCAGAACTACCAGAGCCTGGGCGCCGGCACCGCCCGCAGCAACGCCAAAACCATTGCCGCGGACATTGCCTCGTTCGGCTTTAACCTGGACTTTGCCCCGGTGGCGGACGTCAACACCGCCGGGAACTCGGTCATTGGCAGCCGCGCCTACAGCAACAACTACGAAACGGCCGCCACCCTGGTGGCCGCGGCGGTCCAGGGCTTCCACGACGGCGGCGTCCGCTGTACGCTCAAGCACTTCCCCGGCCATGGCGCCACCAAAGAGGACAGCCACAAGCGCATTGCGTATCTGAACAAGTCTCTGGACCAGCTGCGCAAGGAAGAGTTCGTGCCCTTTGAACGGGGCATCAACGCCGGTGCGGACTTCGTCATGGTCGGGCACATTGTGGTGCCGTCTGTGGACGAACAGCCTGCCGCGCTTTCCAAGGCGCTCGTCACGGACCTGCTGCGGAAGGAACTGAAGTTCGGCGGCCTTGTGGTCACGGACTCCATGCGCATGGGCGCCATTGCCAACAACTACAGCGTGGAAAAGGCGGCTGTGCTGGCCATTGCCGCCGGCGACGACGTCCTGCTGGACGTTGTCAGCGTTCCGCGGGTGCTCAAGGCGGTGAAAGATGCCGTGAAGAACGGTACGCTGACCGAAGAGCAGATCAACGCCAGCGTCCGCCGCATCCTGCGGGAAAAGGCGGAAATGGGGCTTCTGTACTGAGCCGAAACCAGACCAAAAAAGAGCAGACCTCCGGGTCTGCTCTTTTTGCGGTTCATAGACTTATTTCCGCCGGGCAAAGAACTCATGCGCAATGAGCTTCGGCAGCTGGTCAAAGCCGACGACCGGCGCCAGGTACACAATGTTGATGGCGCGCTTGAAAATCTGCGTCGGCAGGGACGGCAGCGGAATTTTGAACGCGTCCACGCCGAAGTAGGTAATGCCCTTTTTGGCGCCGAGGCTGATCATGGCGCCGTGCAGGTGCGGATGGTAGACCTTCAGCGGCTTGCCGGTAATGGCGGCCGCAATGTTTTTGGCCACCACGGAGGACGCCTGCTCACAGTTTTCCACCATCTGCGGGACAGAGGTCTTCTTGCCCTTCGGGACGTACCACATGTTGTCGCCGGCAATGAACACGCTGTCGTCGGTCACAGACTGCAGCGTGCCGCCTTCCACCAGGCGGAAGCCCTTGCTGTGCTCCAGATGCTCCGCGGCTTTCTGGGTAATGTCGTTGGCGGTAATGCCGGCCGTCCAGATGACGAGGCCGGTGTCCACCGTACAGGTCTTGCCGTCCTGCTCGTACTCCATGCAGCCGACCGAAACGGCCTTCACCTTGACGTTGTACTGCATGTTGACGCCCAGCTCGGTGAGGATCTTGTCACAGCGGGCGGAGAGCTTTTCCGGGAAATTGGAAATGGCACGGGGCAGCGCGTCCACGTCATAGAGGCTGACGTCGTCCCGCGAAATCTTGTAGCGCTTGCACAGAATGGGAATGTACTCGGCCAGCTCGCCGGCAAGCTCCACGCCGGTGAGGCCGGCGCCGATGACATAAATGGAGAGCAGCTTTTTGCGGGCAGCCGGGTCACGGGTCTTGCCGGCCGCGGCAAACTGCCCGTCCAGCTTGTTCTTCAGTGCCACCGCGTCGTTGTAGGTCCAGAAGGGGAGCGTGTACTCCTCGGCGCCCGGAATGCCGAAGTAGGCGGGCTTGGAGCCGGCGGAAATGACGAGGTAGTCATACTCGTATGTGCCGTGCTCACAGAGGACCTTCTTCCCTGCAAAGTCTATGTCTGTGGCTTTGTCGGTGACCAGTTCCACATCATACCCGTCGAAGATGTCCTTCAGGGAGTAGATAATGGCCTCCGGCTTTCCCCGGCCGGTGGCCGCCGCGTGGATTTCGGTCTTCATGGTATGGTACGGGTTCTGGTCAATGACGGTAATGGCAACCTGCTCCTTGGGCAGTTTTTTGCGCAGGTGCTGTGCAGTCAGGACGCCGGCGTAACCGGCACCAATA
>ONLO01000066.1 GCA_900318715.1 uncultured Eubacteriales bacterium
CGGCTGGGGCACACATAGGCATCCACCAGGTTGTAGCTGTCCCGGGTGTGGTAGTAGTAGGACTCGAGGGCCGCAAGTCCGCTCTTCAGTGTGGATCCCTGCACGCATTTGTTCTTCAGGCAGCGGTAATACTTTCCGCCCTTGCAGTCTTCGCAGATCCGCTCTTCGTGCTCCACGTAGAAGCGATGGCACGGGCACGCAATCTGCACGTCATGCACCGTCTGCACCATGGGGACGTCGTATTTCTTTGCGGCGTAGTACAGGGACGGCGTCAGCTGGAAGTTGATGTTGTTAAAGTGGATGACGTCCGGCTGAAAACCCCGGATGAGTTCCTCCATCTGCGCCTTTGCCGTCCGCGAGTACACGGTGCTGAGCGCCGTGGCAGCCAGCGTCACCGGGTTCTTGCCGCCGCCGTGGTAGTCCACGTTCGGGGCGTACAGCCCAAGGCGGTTGCCGACCGTGTTCTGCGGGTCCTCCATGCCGTAGTACTGGACCTCGTGGCCCCGGTCCGCCAGCGCCTGGCCCAGCTTCAGCATATACGTTTCCGACCCGCCGTTCGGGTACAGAAACTTGTTGGTCATCAGGATTTTCATACGCGGACCCCTATGTATTTTCCAGGATACAGAAGCGCATCCAGAACCTTGACTTTACTCATGAGGAAGGCTGCCAGAATGGGGCCGCCGAAGGTGAAGACCAGGCCCACCGGAATGTGGACCGCGGCCGACTCCACGCCGAGTTTGAACAGCACCACGCGGATGCCGGCGGCGAAGATGGTGTGCATGACGAAGATGGGCAGCGTGTACTTCGCCAGAAAGTCCAGCCCCTTGTTCGGTGCGCGGACGCCCCAGAAGATGAGGATGGTGGCCATGCACGCCAGGAAGGTCAGGAGCGGCGCCAGGTACGTGTCCGGAATGCTCTGCACGAACAGCAGGATGGACACCGTGAGGAAGAGGACGCCGAGCAGGACGCCGCACAGGATGGTGCGCCAGTTCCCTGGCTTGTTCTGTTGCGATTCAGCCTCTCTGTCAACATCAGCCACGCCCATGTAACACAGGAGCATGCCCATAACGAACCAGATTTCGTTCTGGAGAATGTACTGCAGGACCGGGACGGTCGTGCCGATCTGCAGCACGGCAAGGACTTTCAAAGCGAAGGCAATTAAAAGTAATGCGAGGGCTCCTGAATCGCGACGGATCAAAGGTGTCACCAGGAACAGGAAGAACAGCGCATAGAGGTACCAGTACGGTGCTGTGGGGTGCGCCAGCAGGGTGTCTATGAGGCCGCGGTTTTCCCCGTTGATGTCGCCCGCGAAGACCGCCTTCATGACCCACGTAATGAGGGTGAAGACCGCATATGGAATGCCGAGGGCAATGAGTTTGTTCCGCACGTATTTGAAGTGGTCGGCAAGGGCGCCGCCGGGTCCGCCGGAAGCCCCTCCCAGGATTGGACGGATTTTCCGCGCGGCCGTCTTTTGGTACAGGTATCCGCTGCAGATGAAGAACAGCGGCACATGGAAGTAGTAGAGCACGGTCTGCGCGCAGTTGTAGACGCTGTCCGTCGGCAGAACCCAGGACTTGGTCATGCTCTGCCAGAAGTGGCCGAGGACGACCAGAATACAGGCAAAGACCTTGACGTAGTCCACCCAGTAGTCTCTCTTCATATTACTCTCCCCGGTAGAGCGCCAGTGTCTGCTCCACCGTCTTGTCCCAGTCGTGGTTTTCAAAGAGGAAGCGGGCGCTGGCGACCCGGATGTCTTGCACTTTGTCCGGGTGGTCACAGAGGTCCTGCAGCTTTTCCGCCAGGTCCACCACATTGTTGGCTTTGAAGGTGACGCCGTACGAGCCCACGACGTCCGCGCACTCGGCAATGTCCGAGGTCACACAGCAGTTGCCGAAGCTCATGGCCTCCAGCAGCGTCAGGGGCATGCCCTCCAGGTCCGAGGGCAGGATGTAACAGTAGGCGTTCGAGTAGATTTCCCGGAGCAGGTCGCCCTGGATGAAATCCGTGAAGATGATCTTGTCCCCGAGGGTGTTCATTTCGCGGACGAGGTCGTAGAACTCGGCGGTGTCGGAGGCGCCGCCGGCAATGACCAGCTTCTTGTCCGTGTTCATCATCTTGAAGGCTTCAATGAGGTACTGCGGGCCCTTCTCCGGCACAATGCGGCCGACGAAGAGTAAGTAGTCGTCCCCTTTGAGTCCGTATTTTTCGGTAATGAGGTTCGGGGCCAGTTTTTCCGGCCGGTTGACGCCGTTCGGAATGACCATGGTGTCCCGGCCGTACTTCTCCTTGAAGTACTTCTGCACGTTTTCGCTGAGGACAATAATTTCGTCGGCGCAGCGGACGGCCATCCGCTCGCCGAGCAGGATGACCAGCCGGCCTGCCGTGCCCCATTTGGCGCGCTGGTGGTCCAGGCCGTGGACGGTGGCAATGCACCGTTTTCCGAACAGCTTTGGAATCCACATGCTGAGGCAGGGGCCCTCGGCGTGGTAATGCACCACGTTCCAGGGACCCAGCGCCGCCAGGATGCCGCCGGACAGGGACGACGTGACCGCCGCCATGCCGCGGGCGTTGATGGTCGGGACGCGTTTTATACGGACGCCTTTGTAGCGGTCCATTTTGGCGCTGTCGAATGCCTCGCCGCTGACGTGGTGGCCCGTCCGGTTCAGACACGTGACCGGGTAACCGAGTGCGGCCATGCGGGTGGAGAGCTCCTCCACCACGACCTCAACGCCGCCTTCCCGGGAGGGAATGCGCTTGTGGCCCAGCATGACAATGTTCAGGTCGGTGTTCTTACTCATTCGGTGTCTCCCGTTTCGTATCCGTTCGGATTGTTCTTCTGCCAGTTCCAGGAGTCGGCGCACATGTCCCGGATGCCGTATTCGGCCTCCCAGCCCATTTCGGTTTTGGCCAGGGACGGGTCACAGTAACAGGTGGCAATGTCCCCCGCGCGCCGCGGCTTGATGACATACGGAATGTCTATGCCGTTGGCCTCCTTAAAGTTGTTCACGACGTCCAGGACGCTGTAGCCTTCGCCGGTGCCGAGGTTATACACCTTGAGGCCGCAGTTCTCGTTCAGCTTGCGGACCGCGCAGACGTGGCCGCGGGCCAGGTCCACCACATGGATGTAGTCCCGGACCCCGGTGCCGTCCGGCGTGTCGTAGTCGTTGCCGAAAACGGACAGCTGCGGCAGCCGGCCGACTGCCACCTGCGTAATGTACGGCATGAGGTTGTTCGGAATGCCGTTGGGGTTCTCCCCAATGCGGCCGCTCTTGTGCGCACCGATGGGGTTGAAGTACCGCAGCAGGATGACGTTCCAGTCCGGGTCCGCCTTCTGCAGGTCCATCATGATCTGTTCCAGCATGGACTTGGTCCAGCCGTACGGGTTCGTGCATTGACCCTTAGGACAGTTCTCTGTAATGGGGATTTCCGCCGGGTCGCCGTAGACGGTGGCCGACGATGAGAAGATCATGTTCTTGCAGCCGTGGTCCCGCATGCTTTGCAGGAGGGTCAGCGTGCCGCCGACGTTGTTTTCGTAGTACTCCAGCGGCTTCTGCACGGACTCGCCGACCGCCTTGAGGCCGGCAAAGTGGATGACGGCGTCAAAGTGTTCGTCGGCAAAGAGTTGGTCCAGAAGCTCTTTGTCCCGGATGTCCCCTTCCGCAAAGCGGACCGTCTGGCCGGAGAGTTCCTCCAGCCGTTCCATGACTTTGGGGCTGGCGTTGCTGAGGTTGTCCAGCACAAAGACGTCGTAGCCGCTTGCCAGCAGTTCCAGGACGGTATGGCTTCCAATGTAGCCGGCGCCGCCGGTGACTAAAATTTTCATGAGCGTTTAACTCCTGTTTTCGTTGCGTTTTTGCGATTCAGCTTAGTCGTGTCACATCAGTCTCAAAATACTTTGGAGACGTTTCCGGTGCCGTTCTTCAGGTTGAACGACAGGACCTTGCGCTCGCCGTTCTCTTCGAAGGTAATTTCAATGTCGTCCGTGGTAATGGGCTCCACATGCAGGACGCGGCTCTTCTTGTCTTCAAAGATGTGCCGCAGCATGTTC
>ONLO01000035.1 GCA_900318715.1 uncultured Eubacteriales bacterium
AAAAGACCGGCTGCCCCGCAACCTGCGGGACAGCCCGTTTTTTGTGTCACTGTTCCTTGTGCGGGCAGGGGAGTTTTGCTACAATAACTACGGTACAAATGCACCCCGAACACCATTGCAGAAAACGCAAAGGAGAACCCATTATGGAATCCAGAGAACGACTGCTGGACCTTTACCTGGACCCCGCATTACTGGCGCGCCAGGAAGCGCGTTATGCGGACGCCGTCAAAGAGTTCGAAGCCCTGTTCGGCCCCGGAGACTATGAAATCTTCTCGGCCCCCGGCCGCTCCGAAATCGGCGGCAACCACACGGACCACCAGCACGGCAAGGTGCTGGCGTGTTCCCTCAACCTCGACATCATCGGCGTGGTCCGTAAAACGGACGACAACGTCATCCGTCTGAAGTCGGCCGGCTACAACCAGACCGACGTGGACCTGTCCGTCCTGACCCCGGTGGAGGAGGAGACGGACCATTCGCCGTCGCTCATCCGCGGGGTGGCCGCCGCCCTGAAGGACAAGGGTTATGAAATCGGCGGTTTTGAAGCCTACACGACCAACGACGTCCTGTCCGGCGGGGGCATGTCCTCGTCGGCCGCGTTCGAAATCTTCGTCGGTACGGTCCTGAACGGCCTCTACAACAACATGGAAATTGACCCCGTGACGCTGGCCATTGCGGCGCAGCGCGCGGAGAACGAGTTCTTCGGCAAGCCGAGCGGCCTTCTGGACCAGATGGCCTGCTCCGTCGGCGGACTCATTACCGTGGACTTCATGAACCCGAAGGAGCCCGTCCTGCGGAAACTGGACGTGGACTTCGGCGCGTTCGGACACAAACTCTGCATTACCGACACCAAGGGCTCCCATGCGGACCTTACCGACGAGTACGCGGCGGTCCCGGGGGAAATGAAAGCCGTGGCAAAGGCACTCGGCAAAGAGGTGCTCCGGGACGTGGACCGCAACATCTTCTACCACTCCATTCCGCAGCTGCGCCGGAGCCTCGGGGACCGGCCGGTTCTGCGCGCCATGCACTTCTTTGACGAAAACCAGCGTGTGGACGACGAGGTCCGTGCCCTGGAGACCGGAAACTTCGACGAGTTCCTGCGGCTCATCAACGCCTCGGGCAACTCCTCCTACAAGTATCTGCAGAACGTCTACTCCAACCGGAAACAGAATGACCAGGCCATTCCCGTGGCGCTGGCCGTCAGCGAGCGCGTGCTGGGCGGCCGCGGCGCCTGCCGCGTGCACGGCGGCGGTTTTGCCGGGACCATCCAGGCCTTCGTGCCGGACGACCTGGTCGGGAACTACCGGAAGACCATGGACGGCATCTTCGGCGAAGGCGCCTGCCACGTCCTGAACGTCCGGAAATACGGCGGATTGAAGGTGTTCGAATGAACGGTTCCATCCATACGGCCATTTCGGCTCTGGTGGAATACGGCATCCGCAAGGGACTTCTGGCGGAAGCCGACCGCACCTGCACCATCAACCAGATCCTGGACATCTTACACTTGACGGAATTCGAACCGGCGGAGGTGCCGGCAGGGGACATTGCCCTGACTGAAGTTCTTGACACCCTGACGGACTACGCCGCGGAACACGGCCTTCTTCAGAGCGAGGGCATTACCGGGCGGGACCTGTTTGATACCAAGCTGATGGGCGCGCTGACGCCGCGGCCGTCGGCGGTCATCCGCACGTTCCGGGACCTCTATGAAACGGAGGGACCGGAGGCGGCCACGGACTGGTTCTACCGGTTCTGCAAGGACGTCAATTACATCCGCGCGGAGCGGGTGAAGAGGGACGTCCGCTGGACCGTGGAATCGGAGTATGGCACGCTGGATATTACCATCAACCTGTCCAAACCGGAGAAGGATCCGCGTGACATTGCGGCAGCGCGCACCAAAACCCAGAGCGCCTATCCGAAGTGCCAGCTCTGCATGGAAAACGAGGGCTACGCCGGGCGGCTGGACCATCCGGCCCGGCAGAACCACCGGATCATTCCCATTATCATAAACGGAAGCCAGTGGGGTTTTCAGTATTCGCCTTACGTGTACTACAACGAACACTGCATCGCCCTAAACAGCGCCCACGTCCCCATGAAGATTGACCGCGCGGCGTTCCGCAAACTCTTCGACTTCGTGGAGCAGTTCCCGCACTACTTCCTCGGGTCCAACGCGGACCTGCCCATTGTCGGCGGCTCCATCCTGACCCACGACCACTTCCAGGGCGGCCACTACGAGTTCGCCATGGCGCGGGCGGGGGTTGAATCCACGTTCACGGTTCCCGGCTTTGACGACGTGGAAGCCGGCATTGTACACTGGCCGCTGTCGGTCATAAGGCTGCGCGGCAAAGACACGGACCGCATTGTGGACCTGGCGGACCACATTCTCCGAAAATGGCGCAGCTACACGGATGAGGAGGCCTTCATCCTGGCGGAAACGGACGGCGAACCGCACAACACCATTACGCCCATTGCCCGCAAAAACGGAGACGTTTTCGAACTGGACCTGACCCTCCGGAACAACATGACAACGGACGAATTTCCGCTCGGCGTGTACCATCCGCATCCGGAGTACCACCACATAAAAAAAGAGAACATCGGCCTCATTGAAGTCATGGGTCTGGCGGTCCTGCCGTCCCGGCTCAAGACGGAAATGACCGCGCTGGCGGACGTCATGACCGGCCCCGGCCTGCCGGCTCCCGGCGCATCCGTGCCGGGTCACCCGGAACTGGACCAGCATCTGGACTGGGCGCATCAGGTGGCGGAGGACCACCCGGATCTTTCGGCGGACAACGCGGAGGAAATCCTGCGCCAGGAAATTGGCCGCGTCTTCACCGGGGTCCTGGAGGATGCCGGCGTCTACAAGTGCACGGACGAGGGCCGGGCGGCGTTCCGCCGCTTCCTCGGCATTCTGTAAACACAGTGTTTGAAACAGGACCGGTCTGACCGACCGGCCCTGTTTTTGCACATGGAGCCGTTTTGTGTTTTTCTTTACTTCAATGTTTTAATATGCTAACATATTGAAGACAACTTTATACCCTGATATTAAAAGGAGAGGTATTGTTATGAAACGTAAATTTGCATTGCTGATGGCACTCATCATGGTGTGCTCGGTCCTCTTTGCCGCCTGCGCAAAGTCCGACCCCGCCGCAACCACAGATGCACCGCAGTCCGACCTTGAGTACATCAAGGAAAAGGGCACGCTGGTGGTTGGTATTACTGACTTTGCTCCCATGGACTACAAAGAAGGCGACCAGTGGATCGGCTTTGACGCCGACATGGCCAAAGCCTTTGCCGCAAGCCTTGGCGTAAACGTGGAATTCGTCGAAATTGACTGGGACAACAAAGTCATGGAACTCGACGGCAAATCCATTGACTGCGTCTGGAACGGCATGACCCTGACCCCGGAAGTCACCGCGGCCATGGAATGCACCAATGCCTACTGCAACAATGCACAGGTCGTCATTGTCAACAAGGACGTTGCCGCCCAGTATCAGACCGTGGACGCCTGCAAAGCTCTGAACTTTGCGGTAGAAGCCGGTTCCGCCGGTGAAGCCGAAGCCACGGCTGCCGGCTTCCGTGTCACGCCGGTCAAAGACCAGGCCTCCGCTCTTATGGAAGTTGCTTCCGGCAACTCCGACGCCGCGGTCATTGACTCGCTCATGGCTGCCGCCATGGTCGGCGAAGGCACCGGTTATGAGAACCTGACCTACACGGTCGGCCTCAACTCCGAGGAGTACGGCGTCGGCTTCCGCAAGGGCTCTGACGCTGCCGCTGCACTCAATGAATTCATGAAGGCCGCCTATGCCGACGGTTCCCTTCAGGCCACGGCTGAGAAGTATAAGGTCCAGGCCGCTCTCATTGCGCAGCAGTAATCCACAGCAGTAATCTTAATTGTTCGGAGAGTAAACCTTTATGTCACTCATTATGGAGCAGATGCCCATTGTTCTGCACGCACTGAACATCGGCTTCCTGCAAACCCTGAAACTTTTTCTGGTGACGCTGCTCGGCGCCATACCGCTGGGACTCATTATTTCCCTCGGTTCCATGACCAAGTTCAAACCGCTGCAGCTCCTGTCCCGGTTCGTGGTCTGGGTCGTTCGCGGAACACCGCTCATGATCCAGCTCCTCATCATCTACTATTTCCCGGGCCTGGTCCTGCACAACCCCATCTGGGGCGGCGGGGAGGACGGCCGTTTCCTGGCGGCGTCCATAGCGTTCATTATTAACTACGCCTGTTACTTCTCGGAAATTTACCGGGGAGGCATCCAGGGTATTCCGATTGGACAGGATGAAGCCGGTCTGGTGCTCGGCATGACCCGCAGCCAGATTTTCTTCAAAGTCAAACTGCTCCAGATGGTGAAACGGATTGTTCCGCCCATGTCCAATGAAATTATTACCCTCATTAAGGACACGTCCCTTGCGCGCATTATTGCGCTGCAGGAACTCATCTGGGCCGGACAGGCGTTCCTCAAAGGGTCGAACGGCATCAGCGGTGCCATCTGGCCCATGTTCTTCACGGCCATCTACTATCTCGTCTTTACCGGTGTCCTGACGTTCTTACTCGGGAAACTGGAGAAGAAACTTGATTATTTCCGGTAAGGAGGGGTGCAGCTTGTCTATTCTGAAAGTAGAAAACTTAGAGAAACATTTCGGCAGCACCCAGGTCCTCAAGGATATCAGTTTTGATATGGATGAGGGACAGGCGCTGGCCATCATCGGCTCTTCGGGCTCGGGCAAAACGACGCTGCTCCGCTGCCTGAATTTCCTGGAGACGCCGAGCGCCGGCCGGATTTATGTCCGGGACGAAAAGATTTTCGACTCCGCGGACATGGGCAGCCAGAGAGAAAAGGACATCCGCAAAAAGCGTCTGCATTTCGGTATGGTCTTCCAGAACTTCAATCTGTTCCCGCAGTATACGGCTCTGGAAAACGTCATGCTCGCCGGCCAGCTTCTGGCCAAAGAGCGGGACGACTTCAAGCAGAACAAAAAGCAGATCTTTGCGGACCTGGAAACCGAGGCCCGTGCCCTGCTCGAGAAGATGAACCTGACCGAGCGGGCGGACCACTATCCGCACCAGCTGTCCGGCGGACAGCAGCAGCGTGTGGCCATTGCCCGCGCACTGGCCCTGCACCCGGACATCCTCTGCTTCGACGAACCGACCTCCGCGCTGGACCCGGAACTCACCGGCGAAGTGCTCAAGGTTATCCGCGAACTGGCCGAACAGAACATGACCATGGTCATTGTCACGCACGAAATGGCGTTTGCCCGGGACGTGGCGGACCAGATCCTGTTCATGGACGGCGGGCTCATTGTGGAGCAGGGTGACGCTGCGGACGTCATCAACAATCCGAAGACCGAACGCCTGCAGGCGTTCCTGTCGCGCCTCAGCGACACCTGAGGAACGGCACAGCAAAACCAAACAGAGAGGCTGTCTCACGGACGGTGAGACAGCCTCTTTTATTGGAGAACGTGGGGGAATGCAAGGGTCAGTTTGAGTTTCAGGAGTTCCGGCGGCACGCCCAGGCGCGCGGCAGAGGAGGAGAGGTCTATGACCGGCTGGCCCGGGTCCTGCGGGCCGCCCGGAGGCGGGACCTCCGGCAGGATGCCGCGGACGGCGTCGTCCGGAATGAGGAAGTGGCACGCGAATACGTTGGCTTCGTACTCCAGCCGGTTCTCCTTGAGAAAGAGCCCGTAGTCGGTCAGGAGCAGGGAGCCGTCCGCCAGGGTCCGGTGCAGCAGATGGTGTCCGAGCTCATGGGCCAGTACGGCCGCTTCCAGGCCGGGCTCCAGATCCTCGTGCAGGGCAATGAACGGCTGCCCCAGAAGGACCGTGTAGAAGCCGTTGAGACCGCCGAGCGGGAAGTACCGGACCGGGACGCACAGGTACTCCGCCAGCGCCCTGGGGCGCCCGGAACCGCACGCCCGGCGCAGCCGTTCCGCGGTTCTCCGGATGCGTTCTTCCGGCCGCCGGCCGGCGCTCACGTCCGCTTCGTGCGGGGCTTGCGCGTCCGCTTCGGCGGCTGCTTCGGCCCGGCCGCGGAGCAGGCCTCCAGGTAGAGTTCCGTCATGGTCCGGATCATGAGGTTCCGGTCCGCCATGGACAGCTTCCCGCCGGCGAAGAGCGCGCTGACCTCATTCATGAGCGCCCGCGCCTTCTCGGCGTCCGTCTTCGGTTCGCCGGCCGGCTGGTCGAAAATGTAGAAGTCCTCGGTCCCGAGCAGGGAAGAGACCGGAACGTTGAAATAGTCCGCAATGCGCTGGACGGTCTGCCGCTTCTTGGGCATGCTGTTGCCCAGCTCATAATTCTGAATGGTCCGGCTGGATACGCCGATGACTTTTGCAAGGTCCTGCTGCGTCAGGCCGCGGCGGGTCCGCAGCATCCGAACTTTGTCCGCAAACAACATAAGTGCCTCCTTTTTGCCCCTGTTTGCCCCCATTGTACGGCCTGCTCCGGAGCAGGGGAAGAACGAATCCACGAACGGTCGAAAAAAGGCACTTTGCGGCCGCGGTCGCGGGGTACGAACTGCCATTCTGTAAAGGCTGGCAGCTTTACAGGAAGAGCTGAATCGCCCGGGCATTCTTGACGGCACCGGATTCTTTGTGTACACTAATTCAGACTTATATCTATTATTAAAAGAGGTGGTCTTCATGGCACGCCATATGCTCCTTCGAAAACTCTGCAGTGTTCTTGCCCTGACCGCACTGCTTTTGTCCCTGATCGTGCTTCCGTCTTCCGCACTGGGGGAGAAACGGACGCTCGTCTTTATCGGCGACTCGAAAACGGTTGGCATGGACCAGGCGCTGACGGACGACACGGACTGGGACCTCAACAAGACCGACGAATTCGGCGTGTGGTCCGCCCGCTGGGGCTCCATGTACGACTGGTTCAAAGCGACGGGGCTGCCGCAGGCGGAAAAGAGCATTGGCCGGAACACCTCGGTCCTCATCCTCATGGGCTTCAACGACATTTTCCACGGCCCCATGAGCCGCACGGACGACTATGTGGCGCTCATCAACAAGAAGGCTGCAAAGTGGAAGAAGCGCGGCGCGGACACCTACTATGTCTCGGTCACGCCCATGGGTACGTCGAAGACCATGGACGACTTTGCCGAACAGGACAAGCTTATCCGGCGCTGGAACCGGCGCATGAAGAACGGCCTGTCGGAGGACGTCACCTATCTGGACCTGTACAGCCAGATGATGAACAACTACCGCACCATTGACACGACCCACTATGACAAACCGACGTATTTCCGCATTTACAACCTTCTGGTCCGCCGGATGAATGCGGACCACCCGGATACCCACAACAGTTACGCCATTCCCATCTACCGTTTTCAGGACGGCAAATGGGCCATCTGAACGGGAGGATTAGTTTGGCTGACTTACGACGAAAACAGGGACTGCACGCTGCCATGATGGCCCTCGGCATGGTCGTCATTGCCGTTGCTGCCATCCTCATTGCACGGCACGTGCATCTTCTGGAACTCGAGCACTCGCTGCCGGTCCCGAAGCTCCTGCACCTGACCTGCATGGAGCACGAGGACTCGTTCAACGCAGTGACGTTTGCATCCGAGCCCGGGAAGACCTATGAGGTCCTGCGCAAGCGGACCGGCGCCAAAGGGGACATTACCCACGGCGACGACGGCTTCCTGCCGCTGGAGACCGTGACCGCCTCGGCGGAGAAGACCGTCTACCGGGACTTCCACGCGCTGCTCGGCATGCCCTATGCCTACACGGTCCGGGAAGTGGCGGTGACCACGCTCGGCCGGGAACTGCGGGGCGACTTCGACCGTGACGGCATTGCCACGCTGGCGGAACCGGAGACCCGGGTCAACATGACGAACCTCAATACCACCCTCAAATGGGACGGTGTGCCGGACGCCACGGCCTATCGGGTCCTGCGCAGTGACTTCACCACCGGCGAAATGTCGGTGGCGGACGAAGTGGATGCGGAAGGCATGACCAAGTTCACCTATACCGACACCTATGCGGAGAGTTTCACGGATCCGCTGTCCAGTTCGCTGCTCTACAAATACTATTACGTGGACCCGTCGTCCAACCCCATGGTCTACGAAGTTGTGGCCGTCCGGGAGGACAGCGCCAAGACGGTGACGGGGTATGCCACGGACCGCATTCCCATGCGGCTCAGCCCGCCGGCGGTCCTCAGCGTGGAGGCCGTGGGCGGCAAGGCCCGGGTCACGTTCCAGACCGTTCCCAACGCCACCGGCTACTACATCTGCCGGGGCAAGATGACGAAGGACGGCGTCAGCTGGCAGACGGCGGAAACGCTGCCGGCCCGTTCCGTCCGCATTATGAATGCGCTCATTGACGAGGAAGACGGCTACCCGTACTACACGGTCACCGCCTTCAACGACACCATACCGGA
>ONLO01000070.1 GCA_900318715.1 uncultured Eubacteriales bacterium
CGCAAGGCCTATGAGGAGCCGGAACCGGCCGCCGAAGAAGCGGCAGAACCGGCGGCGGAGCCGGCGGAAACGCCCGCAGAACCGCTGCCGGCCGGTGAAGTCCCGCGGCGTTTCAGCAAGCCCGTGCTGCCGGAGGAGGACATCCTTTCTCTGAACGTGGAAGGAGAAGACCTGCCGGCCGTCAAGGATGACAAGTACTGGGACAAAATGGACAGTCTCCTCAATAACTTTGACGACGGCGAAGTCCATGCCGGACTGTCCCAGACCCATTACAACGCCGTCAGCCGCAGACAGGCGGCAGCGGACGCCGTCATGGGTCCGGAGACCGCGGCCGAAGCGGCAGGCGCCTCTTCCCTCGGCTACTACGGCCGCCGCCGGAAGCAGGTCCCGGAGGACCTCGAGTTCGGGGAA
This sequence comes from uncultured Eubacteriales bacterium, assembly GCA_900318715.1. Lineage (GTDB taxonomy): Bacteria > Bacillota > Clostridia > Oscillospirales > Acutalibacteraceae > RUG420. Next base: position 412 of record ONLO01000070.1, read on the forward strand.
GACGCCGACTTCCGGATGAACGACTTCGACGAAGACAGCACCCCGCGCCACGGCAAGCGCAAAAGCGGCCGGGTCTTCCCGTCCCGCGGCGACTCCGTCGGCGAAATTATCCGCAAACTCATTGTCATTATTTCGGCCCTGACGCTCATCGGCTGCGGCATCTACTTCGGATACACGTTCTACATGGCGCGCCACAACGTCAGCTCCACTACCACCCTGAGCAACCTCCTGGTCCAAGGCCAGGACAAGGTCAAGGAGGACTGGGGCTCCGTGTACAAGAAGCATCCGGATGTGGACTTCCCCGAAGGCATGCAGATTAAGTTTGCAGACATCTATGCCATGAACCAGGATCTCATCGGCTGGGTCACCATTGAGGGTCTGAACATAGACTTCCCCATTGTCCAGGCCGAGGACGACGAGTTCTACCTCCGCCGCAATTTCAACAAGGAATACAGTGTCTACGGCATGCCGTTCCTCATGGCGGAGAACACCAACAAGGGCCTGGACGAGAACATGGTCATCTACGGACACTCCATGCGCCGCGACGACCAGATGTTCACCCCGCTCAAAGCGTACAAGACGTTGGACGGCTTCCGGAAGAACCCCATCATCAGCTACAGCACGCTGTACAACGACTATAAGTTCAAGGTCTATGCGGCCTTCATTACCAACGGCGACGCCTCCGGTGACAACGGATACCTCTTCAACTTTGCCTTTGCAAACCTTGCCACCAAAGAGGACTTTGCCGGTTACAAGAAGCAGCTCGACCAGAGAAAGCTCTACACCACCGGCGTGGACCTGAAGTGGACCGACAAAATGCTGGTCCTGTCCACCTGCACCTACGAATTTGACGACGCCCGCTTCGTGGTCGTCGGCCGCCTGCTGCGGGACGACGAGAACGAGGAAGTCGACGTAAGCGTTGCCACCGAAAACGAAAACCCGCGGTATCCGCAGGCCTGGTATGACATCAAGGGTCTTTCGAACCCGTATGTGGACGCCGAGCAGTGGATCCCCGTTGTCAAAGTATCTTAATCAGTTTCTTGCAGGAGTGAAGAAGTTATGAATATCAACTTTATGTGTCTCGGCAATGAGATTACCCCGGAAATGGATCAGGCCCAGAAAGCCATTCTGTCCGAGTTCCGGGAAGTCTTCGGCGGCCGTTATACATTCCAGAATTCCGGCAGTGAGCGCGAGTTCATCAGCCAGCTGTCCGACTCGGTCGACCGGGACGACATTCTGGTCCTGACCACGGCGCCGGAACTGTTTGTTGCGTTCAAATCGTTTGTTTCCAGCGCCTTCTCCCTGAAGACGCGCACCAGCCGCAATCTGCAGAAACTCATCCGGGAGTCCCATCCGGAACTGGACGCCGCCACCGTCAACGGCCATGCCATCCTGCCGGTCGAGGCGGATGTCATCATGTCCCAGGACGGCCTGCGCTCCGGTTACGGAGTCCGTGCGGAGGAGCAGATCCTGCTGGTCCTGCCGCTGGACGCCGAGCGCATCCAGTACCTGCTGGACGACGGCGTGTTCCCGTATCTGCGGGACAACCTGGACTTCTCTCAGTTCATTTCCGCGCAGCTGGCCGCCTCGGCCAACGTGGAGAACGTGCCGGTGTCGGCTGCCGTCAGCTCGGAAGCCGCTGCCGTGTCCGCTGAGACCATGACGAACCGCCGGACCAGCAACGTCTTCAACGACGCCTACATCCGCAGCGTCATCAGCAAGATGAAACGCCGGAATCTGACCGTTTCGGTGGCCGATACCAAGACCGTCGACTTCCTGCGCGCGGCCGGTGAGACCGTCGGCACCTTTGACGGCACCATCTTCTTCTCCGACTTCTCGCTGGAGAAGGGCGACATGGAGTCCGACGAATACGCCGTGCAGCTGGCCAAAGGAGCTTATGACCACGACGACAAGTCGCTCGGCGCCACGCTGACCAAAGTCTATGCCCGGACCACGGACGACACACTGGACATGGAAGACGAGAATCTGGAGTATTACATTTACGCCTGCGTCTCGGACGGCAAGACGGCCAACGAGGCCCGCATTACGGCGGACGACGGGGAAACGCCCCCGCAGCTCATCTACAAGGGCATTGAAGTCCTGTTCCGCATGATCAGCCAGTGGGCGGACACCGGTGTGGCCGAGCCGCAGAAGGCCGAAGAAGTCCTGGTGGACGACGGCTTTGTCCCCGAAGACGAGGACGAGGCGCCGGAAGTCACCGTCAGCCGAATGAAGAACCGGAAGGTCCGCACGGCCATCGGCGCACTCATTGCCGCCGCCTTTGCCGGCGGTGCCGCCATCTCACTCTTCGCCTCCAACGTCTACGGACTCCTGTAACACGAATTATAAAGCTCCCGTGCACGAAACCGTGCCGGGAGCTTTTCTCTTTTTGTTTGGCCGCATTTAGTTCCGTGAGGCCTGGTAGATCCGGAGCAGGTCCTCCAGGGAGAGCTGCTCTATGCGGGCGGTCGGCGGGATGTCGAGGGACTTGAGCAAAGCCTTTACGGCCGCTTTGTCCAGTGAGAGCCCGGCGGAAAGGGAATTCACAATGGTCTTCCGCCGCTGGCCGAACGCCCCTTTGACCATGCCGAAGAACGCGTCTTCGCTGTCAAGGACCGCCGCCGGCTTATCCCGCAGGGTCAGGCGGATGACTTCGCTGTTGACCTTCGGGGCCGGCAGGAAGGACTCCTTCGGCACGAAGAACAGCTGCTCCGCCTCGGCGTAGAACCGAATGGCTACCGTCACCGCTCCGGCCGCGCGGGTGCCGACCTCGGCACAGAGCCGGTCGGCCGCTTCCGCCTGGACCATGACCGTCAAGGATTCCACGGGCAGGGAA
>ONLO01000193.1 GCA_900318715.1 uncultured Eubacteriales bacterium
CCCTTGACGACCTGGCCGGCCGGGCGCTGCATCTGCTCCTTGCTGAGGTGGATGAGCAGATCCGTCACGACGAACTGCGGGTCGCCCTCGTCCTCGCCGATGCGGACGGTCACTTTGGTGCCGTCGGCCTTGACAATGACGCCGTGCAGGGACAGCGGGACGGTGGTCCACTGGTACTTCTTAATGCCGCCGTAGTAGTGCGTCTTGAAGAACGCCATTTCCTCGGACTCATAGACCGGCATGGGCTTTAAGTCCAGACGCGGGGAGTCTATGTGCGCCGCGGCAATCTTCACGCCGTGGCTGGCATCCTTCTTGCCGAAGGTACAGAGGATAATGCATTTGTCCCGGTTGACGCAGTAGACGCGGTCACCGGCTTTGTACTTCTTCGACTTGTCGAATTCTTTGTAGCCGTTCTTCTCGGCCTCGGCCTTGAAAAACGCGGTAATTTCCCGCTCGGTCTTGTTCTCCGAGAGGAACGCTTTGTAGTCTTCGGCAAACGCGTCGGAAGCCTTCTTGACCTTGTCGTCCACCAGGGAAGCCATATGCTTCGGGTTGTAGAAGAGGTCTTCCTTGCGCTGCTTGCTGATGGTTTTTTCGCTCATAATGAGCCTCCTTCTATTTTGCGGGTTTTTCCGCGTAATATGTCTTATATACGTCGTAGGCTTTGAGGATCTTCTCCACGTAGTAGGCGGTGTCCTCTTTCGGAATACTGTCGAGGGTCCGGCCGTTCTTCGAGTTCTTCTGCAGAGCCAGCCATGAGTTGACGCTGCCCATGCCGGCGTGGTAGGCGGCCATGGCGGTGGGGACGTCCCCGTGGTACTCCTTGAGCAGAAGCGCCAGCAGTTTGGTGCCGTACTGGATGGAAACCTCCGGTTTAATGAGGTCTTCGAAGTAGGCGGTGTCGTTCATCTGGCCGTGGATCCAGTCAAAGGCCTCTTCGGTCATCTGCATGAGTCCGACGGCACCCGCCTCGGAGGCCGCTTCCGGGTCAAAGCCGCTCTCGACATTAATGACGGACAGGATCAGGTTCTTGTCCACCTTGTATTCCGCCGCATACTGCTCCGCCAAATCCGCATACTTTACCGGGTAACGGAAATGGTAATAAGCTTTCCGGCCGAAGAACGCGCCAAGGCCGAACACAATGGCCAAAATCAGGACAATGGTAAGGATTCTCCTCCACAGACTGCTTCTCTTGTACAACTTGTTTCACTCCAGGATCAGGTTTTCTGTCACTGCGGGAATTCGCCGCTGATGACGTCTTCAATAATTCGGGCGGCCTGCGTCACCTGCTCGTGCAGGGACTCCGGCGTGCCGTTGTTTTCCAGGATAATGTCCGAGTGCTCCCGGAAGAAGGATTCGGGGAGCTGCGCCTGCATGCGCAGACGGGCCTCGGCTTCGGAGACGCCGTCCCGTTCCATGATCCGCCGCAAGCGGATGTCTTCGCGTGCGGTGACCGAGAGGACCAGCGTGCACTTGGAGGCAAGGCCGCTCTCAAAGAGCTGCGGCGCATCCACAATGACGCCCTCATACCCCATGAAAAACCGGCCCTCCACCTTTTTCATAATGAGGCGGCAGATTTCCGGATGGGTAATGTCGTTGAGCTTCCGGGTGTTCTCCGGGCTGGAGAAGGCGCGGGCGGCCAGAAGGTCCCGCCGGAGCGAGCCGTCTTCGTCCACAATGTCCTCCCCGAAGGCATCCGTCAGGAGTTTCATGACGGGCGAGCCCTTCCCGGTGACGAGCCGGGCCACCTTGTCCGCATCCACAATGGAGTAGCCGAAGCGCTCCAGCATGGCGGCCACGGTGGACTTGCCGGCCCCGGTCTGCCCGGTCAGCCCGACAATAATGGCTTTTCTCATGCGTCTTCCTCCAGTGTCAGGACCCGGAACTCGGCGGCGCGGAGCAGCCGGTTCATGACCGCCAGGCCGACGCCCTCCGAAGACGGGCAGCGGACGTAGACGTTCTTCATGCCGCGGGTGTCGCACTCCCGGAGGTCGGCGAAGAGCTTGTTGGCGTGTGCCAGTTCATTGCCTTCGTCCCCGAAGGGAAGCACGGTGCAGCGAAGGCCTTCTTCTTCGCCGGAGAAGACCAGGGCGGCCGTCGTCTGCGGGTCCTGTTGGTTCACGAACGAACGGAACGCTTCCAGAGAACTCTCCACAATGAAGACGTCCGCGTTCGGTGCGTAGTGTTTGTATTTCATACCGGGCGATGCGGCAACCTCCCCTGCTCCCAGCTGTCCCAGGACCGCAGGGTCTATGTCCACTTCGCCGAGGACCTCTTCCAGTTCCTCGGGCGTGACGCGGCCGGGCCGCAAAATGCGCGGCACGGGGGCGCAGAGCGTCAGGACGGTGGACTCGACCCCGACTTCGCAGGGGCCGCCGTCCAGGATGGCGTCAATTTTGCCGTCCATGTCGTCCCGCACGTGCGCGGCCGTCGTCGGGCTCGGTTTGCCCGAGGTGTTGGCGCTGGGCGCAGCCAGCGGGACGCCGGCGGCGCGGATGACCGCGCGGGCGGCGGGGTGGCTTGGCATCCGGATGGCCACGGTGTCAAGGCCGGCGCTGACCTCGTCGGGAATGAGGTCCGACTTGGGAAGGATGATGGTCAGCGGGCCGGGCCAGAAGCGGCCGGCCAGGTCGTACACGGCCTGCGGCACGTACGCCACGAGGCTGTCGAGCTCGGACAGGTCCTGGATGTGGACAATGAGCGGATTGTCCATGGGCCGGCCTTTGGCTGCAAAGATCCGTGCCACCGCCGCGCCGTCCAGCGCGTTGGCCGCCAGCCCGTAGACGGTCTCCGTCGGAATGGCGACCAGGCCGCCGTCCCGCAGGATCTTGCCCGCCGTCCGGATATTCGGTTCATTGTTGTCCAGGAACAATGTCTTCATGGATGAAAAAACTCCTGTCCGCCGTTGGTTTACCGTTCGGATTCGCCGCCGGCGGCCTCCAGCTTTTTGGCGGTGTCGGCGGTAATGAGTGCATCAATGACCTCGTCGAGGTCCCCGTTCATAATGGCGTCTATCTTATAAAGCGTCAGGCCAATGCGGTGGTCGGACACCCTCCCCTGCGGGAAGTTGTACGTCCGGATCCGCTCGGAGCGGTCTCCGGTGCCGACCATGGCGCGGCGCGCGCCGGCAATTTCGGCCTGCTGCTTTTCCTGCTCAATTTCCAGGAGCCGGGAGCGCAGGATCTTCAGTGCCCGGTCCTTGTTCTTGTGCTGGCTGCGCTCGTCCTGGCACTCGACGACCATGCCGGTCGGCAGGTGCGTGACGCGGATGGCGGAGCTCGTCTTGTTGACGTGCTGGCCGCCGGCGCCGCTCGAGCGGAAGGTGTCAATCTGCAGGTCCGCCGGGTTCAGCTCGAAGTCGACGTCTTCGGCTTCGGGCAGGACGGCCACGGTGCAGGTGGACGTCTGGATGCGTCCCTGGGACTCGGTCTCCGGAACGCGCTGGACGCGGTGGACCCCGCTTTCAAACTTGAAGCGCGAATAGGCGCCGTCGCCGGACACCTCGAAGCTGACTTCCTTGTAGCCGCCGAGGCCCGTGGCGTTTTCGCTCATGACATCCGTCTTGAACCCGTGTGCCTCCGCGTACATGGTGTACATGCGCAGGAGGGACCCGGCAAACAGGGCGGCTTCTTCGCCGCCGGCGCCTGCACGGATTTCCACAATGACGTTTTTCTCGTCGTTCGGGTCCCGCGGCAGCAGCAGGATTTTCAACTCGTCCGCAAGCTGCTGCATCCGTGCCTCGGTCTCGGCCGCCTCTTCGGCCGCCAGCTCCCGCAGCTCTTTTTCCACGCCGCTCTCATTCAGGAGCGCGCGGGCCCCGTTGTAATTCTCTTCGGCTTTCCGGTATTCCCGGTAGGTCGTTACCACCGGCTCCAGGTTTTTGCGTTCTTTCAGCAGCGCCGTGTACCGGGCAAGGTCGGCAATGACTGCCGGGTCGGACAGCTCCGCTTCCATTTCCCGGAACCGCTCCTCGACGCGGACCATATTCTCAAACATGCTCCGCCTCCCGCTCTGCTGCTTCCTGTCCTGCCTGCGCTTCCACCGTGCGGATGCTCTTCTCCGCCTTCTTCCGCGGAACGAGGACTTCGCGGCCGCAGCCCGTACACTTGAGGCGGACGTCCATGCCGACCCGCATCAGTTCAAACCGGGTTTCCCCGCAGGGATGCGGTTTCTTGAGGACGACAACGTCTCCCACATGCAGATCCATGACGCACACCTCTTTTTATACTTGATAACCAAATTAATATTGGTAAACGATAGTATAGTATATCATAAGAAGTATGCCCTGTCACGGCATCTCATCGGCGGCAGAAATGCTGCCGGAGGAATGCCCCGTCTACGCCGCCCGGGCCGTTGCCGCCTTGCGCAAAGGCATTGCACACGACCACAAGAAGTAGTACAATGAGGATTGCAAATAAAGTACATCTTGTGCTGAAAAGGATATGAATTTATGAAAAAACTGAAAGACTTCTTCATTACCCTGCTCAAGGGCGCCGGCATTGGCACAGCCATGATCATCCCCGGGGTCTCCGGCGGTACGCTCGCTCTGATCCTCGGCATCTATGAGAAACTGATTTATGCCATCAGCCATGTGTTCCGAAAGTTCAAGGAAAGCATGGGCCTTCTCATTCCGGTGCTCATTGGTGCCCTGCTCTCATTTGTGCTCCTGGCCAAGCTCATTGACCCGGCCCTCGAGTACCATCTGTTCCCGACCATCCTGTTCTTCTTCGGTGCCGTCCTCGGCGGCCTGCCCATGCTGCTGAACAAGCTCAAGGGCAAGCAGGTCCGGACCTCGTATGTGGCCATTGCGGTCATTACCTTTGCGGTGGTCATCGGGCTCCTGTTCACCGGCGAAGGCCGAGACGCCTCGTTCGAACACATGGGCTTTATCGGGTACCTGCTCCTGATCCTCGTCGGCGCCGTATCGGCCGCCACCATGGTCATTCCGGGCGTCTCCGGTTCCGCCTTCCTCATGACGGTCGGCTACTACAAACCGGTCATTGCCATTATTGACAACGTTCGGGACAACCCTGGGCTTGCCGTCAAAGTCCTGGCACCCATGGCGGTCGGCATGGTCCTCGGCATTTTCTTCATTGCCAAACTCATTGAGTACCTTCTGAAGAACTTCGAAGTCCAGACCTACTGGGGCATTGTCGGGTTCGTCGTTGCCTCGGCCGCGGTCATCTTCATCCAGAACTTCTTCAAAGTGGACGGCGTCTGGACCAGCATCGGCACGGTCCTCGCCGGCACCTCGGTCCTCGACTACATCCTCGGCGTGCTTCTCTGCGCCCTCGGCTTCTTCCTCGCCTACAAACTCGGCGACCGGGACGACGGACGCGAATCCGTCCCCGCCGTGGAAGACCG
>ONLO01000037.1 GCA_900318715.1 uncultured Eubacteriales bacterium
CCCTCTGGCCGTTCTCCACGCTGGGCTGGCCGGACGACACGAAGGAACTGCAGCACTACTTCCCGACCGACGTCCTCGTCACGGGTTACGACATCATCTTCTTCTGGGTGGCCCGCATGATCTTCTCCTCCGTGGAGCAGATGGGCACCTTCCCCTTCCATACGGTATTCATCCACGGTATTGTCCGGGATGAGTTGGGGCGGAAAATGTCCAAATCGCTCGGAAACGGCATTGACCCGCTCCTTGTCATTGACAAGTACGGCGCCGACGCCCTCCGCCTGACGCTTGCCACCGGCAACAGCCCCGGAAACGACATGCGCTACTCGGAGAAAAAGGTCGAGGCCTCCCGGAACTTTGCCAACAAACTCTGGAACGCCGCCCGGTTCGTCCTCATGAACCTCGACGGCTCGGAGGGAACGCCGCACATTCCGGAGAACCTGGCCATTGAGGACCAGTGGATCCTCTCCAAGTTCAACACCGTGGCCAAAGAGGTCACCGGCAACATTGACAACTATGAACTCGGCGTAGCCATTGCCAAGCTCTACGACTTCATCTGGGAACAGTTCTGTGACTGGTACATTGAGGTGGCCAAACTCCGTCTGAACGAAGGCGGCGAAGGTGCCGAAGCCGCCAAAGCGGTCCTTGTCTACGTCCTGGACGGTTTCCTGAAGTTGCTGCATCCGTTCATGCCGTTCATTACCGAAGAAATCTGGCAGTCCATTCCGCACGAAGGCGAGACCATCATGAAGGCCCCGTGGCCGGCGTACACGGAAGCCCTGGACTTCACGGCCGAAGAGGCCGAGTTCGAGCGGATTATGACCGCCATCCGCGCAGTCCGCAACCGCCGCGCCGAAATGAACGTTCCGCCGAAGAAGAAGGCGGCGCTCTACATTGACACGCAGTTTGAAGACACCTTCCGCAGCGGCAGCATGTATATGCAGCGCCTGGCCATGGCATCGGATGTCGTGGTCGGCGGGGCCATGCCGACGGAGGACTCGGTCAGCGTGGTTACCGCGGATGCCAAGATCTACATTCCCATGAAGGAACTGGTCGACTTCGACAAGGAACGGGAACGCCTGTCCACCGAACTGAAAAAGACGCAGGACGACCTGGCCTTCTTTGAGAAGAAACTCAGCAACCCCGGTTTCGTCAACAACGCGCCGGCGGCCGTTGTGGAAAAAGACAAGGCTTCCGCCGCCAAGCTGCGGGACAAAGCTGCACTTTTGGAAGAGAGTCTCCGGAAACTCGGCTAAACGTAAAGGAGTGAGTTCTCCATGGTTTTCAACAAACGGGAACGCGTTATTATTGTCGGATGCGGCCGCCTCGGCGGACGCCTGGCTACCCGCCTGTCCGACGAAGGATATCAGGTCGTCATCATTGACAACCGGCCGGAGGCCTTCCACAAGCTTCCGGACAGTTTCGGCGGCTTCCCCATTGAGGCCGACGGCATTGACCTGAACACCCTGAAATATGCGGAAATATCCGATGCACAGCTCTTTGTGGCAGCCACCGGAAACGACAACATCAACAACCTGCTGGCACAGATTGCCAGCAGGATCTTCGGCGTGCCGAACGTCTATGTCCGCTTCGACGACGCGGACAAGGAACGCCTCATCCGCGGATTCAACATCCACGGCATTTACCCCTTCAAGCTGTCCATGGCGGCGTTTGAAGAGAGTCTCTTCGGCAAAGCCGATGACGAGGAGGATGACGACGCATGAGAATTGTCATTGCCGGCGGCCGCACCCAGGCCGACTTCCTTATTGGCACGCTGAAAAAGCAAAAGCATAAAATTGTGGTCATCAACGAAGAGGAGCAGTATGCCAACTACCTCTCGGCCACCCACGGCATTCCGGTGTTCGTCGGCGACCCGAGCAAATACTTCATCCTCAACGAGGCCAATATTGAGCACTTTGACGTCCTCATTGCCCTGACGCACCGGGACGCAGACAATCTGGCCATCTGCCAGTACGCCAAACGCTGCTTCGGGGTCAAGCGGTGCATCTGCACCGTGGCAAACCCGAAAAACGTGGACCTGTTCCGCGAACTCGGCGTCAACACGGTCATCAGTTCCACCCACATGATTTCCCAGTACATTACCCAGGCCACCACGCTGGAAAACCTCATCCGGACCATGACGTTCGAGGATGACCGCGTGGTCATTTCGGAAATTGTAGTGGAAGAGGACTACGAGTGTGTCAACAAGTCCCTCATTGACATTACCCTGCCTCCGAACACCATTATCGGCTGCATTATCCGGAAGTCCTCCGACATGGTCGTCCCGACCGGTACCGACGTCATCCGTGCCGGGGACAAACTGCTCATGCTGTCCTCTCCGGAGAATCAGAAAAAGGCCATTGCCGCCATAACGAGGTAACACTATGGCCAGAGAACGACAAGTTTATGATTATCTGGCCGCGGCAAAAGCCATCGGCTACCTGATGATTCTGCTCGGGACCATTATCATGGTTCCCCTCTCCATGCTTCTCTTTTATCCGGAAGAACAATACCAGGCCCCCTACTTCATTGTGCCGGGCGTCGTCTCCATTCTTGCCGGATACTTAGTCAAGCTGTTTACGGCACCGTACCGGATCCGGTCCCTGCGCAAGCACGCCGGTTCCGTCGTCGTGCTGCTCATCTGGATTGTGGCCATCTTCATCGGCTGCTTCCCGTTCTTCCTGAGCGGGGACTACACCTTCACCCAGTCCATTTTCGAGGCCACCAGCGGCTTCACCACCACCGGGTTTACGGTCACCGACGTGGACAACGCCACGCACATGATCCTGCTCTATCGGTCCATGCTGCACCTGGTCGGCGGGGTCGGACTCATTCTGGTCCTGACCACCATCCTGTCCGGCGTCTACGGCATGCAGCTGTTTTCGGCGGAAGGACACACCGACCGGCTGGCGCCGAGCCCGCTGAATACGGCCCGCTCCATCCTGCTCATTTACATGGGCTTTATTATTGGCGGGACGCTGTGCTTCATCCGCTTCGGCATGACACCGTTCGACGCCTTCAACTACGCCATTTCCGCCGTTGCCACCGGCGGTTTTGCCACCGAGAGTTCCAGCATCGGGTATTACCACAGCGCCTTCATTGACCTGACCGCCGTTGTGCTGATGATCCTCGGCGCCACGAACTTCATGGCCAGCATGTATTTCCTGAAGGGCAAGTTCCGGGGTTACTTCCGGCATGTGGAAGTGGAGGCCTATGCCTTCCTTCTTGCCATTGTCAGCCCCATTGCCGTCACGCAGCTGCTGGCCTCCAAAATCTGCGTCTCCATTCCCAGCGCCATTGACAACGGTGTATTCCAGGTCGTCTCCATCCTGACGACGACCGGTCTCTCCACCGTGGACAACTACCTGCCGCGGGCCGGCTACGCCCTGCTCCCGCTGGTCCTCCTGATGATGGTCGGCGGCCACAGCGACTCCACGGCCGGCGGTATCAAAGCCTACCGCTTTGCCCTGGCCTTCAAGAGCCTGCGCTGGGACGTCATGGAAAACATTTTCCCGAACCGTCAAATCCGGGCACGGGAAATCAGCCGGTTCGGCAAGAAGGACCCGGTCACCCGTGACATGCAGACCCAGAACTACAGCTACATTCTCATCTACCTGCTGATTTTATGCGCCGGCGCCTTCGGACTGACCCTTTGCGGGTACGACATTAAAGAGGCGTTCGTGGAGTTCACCTCCTGCCTCGGCACCGTCGGCATGTCCATTGGACTGGTCGGCCGGGAAACCGGGACCGTTGCCCTCTGGATCTTCATCATCGGCATGATCATTGCCCGTCTGGAAGTCTATATCATCCTTCTGGGCATTGCCCGCATTGGTATGGACGCCGGCATCCAGGTCAACCGTGCACGGCTGGCACTGGGAATTGTCCGCCACCGGGAATTCGGCAACCGCGCCATCAACCGCTACACCATCCGCAAGTTCCTGAAAAAGAAACTGCAGCGCAAACCCAAGGAAAGGAGTGACGACCATGAGCAGCCTTAAAGTCCGGAACACCATTTCCAACATCCTGCAGACCATCATCGTCTATGTTCTGACCACGCTGATGGCCTACGTGCTCAACATCTATCACATGCAATTCGACAGTCTGAAAATGCTGTTTCTGTTCGGCGTTCTCATTGTCATCCTCCAGACGCAGAGTTTTGTCCTTTCCTTCCTTGTCACACTGCTCTTTGCCGCAACGGATGCCTGGCTGTTTATTAACCCGGCACAGTTCAACACCCGCGGATTCATCCTGTCCACGGTGTTCTTCATTATTATTTCCGTTCTGGTGAGCGTGCTCGCCATCCGGCTCCAGAAGCAGATTGAGCGGTCCCGGGCCAACGAGCAGGTCCACAAAGACCTGTACAAAGCCAGTGAGGGACTCATCAAGGTCCAGGGCCGGGACAACATTGTCGAGTTTGCCGACCGTTCCCTGACCAAGCTTGCCGACCACGAAGTCCTCTTTGACTTCGACATTGACAAAAACGACCCGGACGAGGCCAAGCGCTGGTGCTACCGCAACTCCGCGTCCTGCGGCCGGGGCGAAGTGGACTTCTCGGATTCGCCAAACCTCTACATTCCCATCCGCAGCAACCGGAAGACGACCGGGGTCCTGACCGTCAAAGACGTGGACAAGAAGATTGACCCGACGACCATGGACTGCATTATGTCCTTCGTCTCCCAAGTCTCCATTGCCCTCGGGCGGAACGACCTTGAAGAGCGCAACAAGAAGGAAAGCGCCATCTTTGCACGTGAGAAGATCAAGGGCACCGTCATGAAGGGCCTTTCCCACGACATGCATCCGCGCATTACCGAAATCCGGAAGCTGGCCGAAGAACTGCACGACTTCCGCAAAACGCTGTCCGAAGAGGACGTCTCCGCCAAGCTGTCCACCATTCAGAAGGAAGCGGACTACCTCTCCGACACTATTGACAACATTCTCGAAATTACAAGCAGGTGATACCTTGGCGCAGCTCAATGTGGTTCTCATGGAACCGGAAATTCCGCAGAACACCGGGAACATTTCCCGGACCTGCGCCTGCACCGGTGCCCGCCTGCACCTCATCCGCCCGCTCGGCTTCGAGGTGACAGACCGCAACCTGAAGCGTTCCGGCCTCGACTACTGGCCGTTTCTGGAGCTCTTCTACTACGACAGCTGGGCCGACTTTCAGGAGAAGAACCCGGACAGCCGGTGCTTTTTCTTCACCACCAAAGGGCGGCACGTCCACTCCGACATGATCTACCCGGACAACGCCTTTCTGGTCTTCGGCAAAGAGACCGCCGGTCTGCCCGAGAAACTGCTCCGGGAGCACCCGGACACCTGCGTCCGCCTCCCCATGATGGACGAGCGGCGCAGCCTGAATCTGGCCAACTCCGTTGCCGTCGGCGTCTACGAAGTCCTGCGGCAGTGGAACTACCCGGACCTCCAGTGCAAAGGAGAACTTCGCAACTACGAATGGCCGGACGGATTGGACTAAAAAACTTTCCGGAAAACCGTTGTTAAGTTTTTGACATAATATTATAATTTAGGTACTGAAAGGATTCATCACCCTTACATTTTCACCCATTTCCCACACATTTCACGAATCTGGAAAGGAATTTGATTGCGTATGACACTCAACAAAAAAACCGTTGATGACATTAACGTGGCCGGCAAGAGAGTCCTCTGCCGCTGCGACTTCAACGTTCCGCTGAAGGATGGCGTCATTACGGATGAAAACCGTCTTGTGGCGGCTCTTCCCACCATCCAGAAACTGGTTGCCGACGGCGGCAAAGTCATTCTCTGCTCGCATCTCGGCAAACCGAAAGGCGAACCGAAACCGGAGCTCTCGCTTGCGCCGGTTGCCAAACGTCTTTCCGAGCTCCTCGGTCAGCCGGTCACGTTTGCCAAAGATGACAACGTCGTCGGCCCCAACGCCAAAGCGGCTGTGGAAGCCATGAAAGACGGCGACATTGTCCTTCTGGAAAACACCCGTTACCGTGCGGAAGAGACCAACAATGACCCGGCGTTTTCCAAAGACCTCGGCTCTCTGGCCGACATCTTTGTCAACGATGCCTTCGGCACCGCTCACCGGGCCCACTGCTCCACCGTCGGCGTGGTCGACTACGTGGACGAAGCCGTTTCCGGCTACCTCATTGAGAAAGAAATCAAGTACCTCGGCAATGCGGTCGAGGACCCGGCCCGCCCGTTCGTCTGCATTCTGGGCGGCGCCAAAGTGGCCGACAAACTGTCCGTCATTGAGAACCTCCTGAGCAAAGCCGACACCCTCATCATCGGCGGCGGCATGGCCTTCACCTTCCTCAAGGCCAAAGGCTATGAAACGGGCAATTCTCTGGTCGACGACACCAAAATAGACTACTGCAAAGACATGCTTGCCAAGGCTGCGGAAAAGGGCGTCAAGATGCTCCTTCCCGTTGACAATATTGTTGCGGACCATTTCCCGGATCCCATTGACGAGGACATTGCCACCCAGGTCATTGACTCGGACAACCTGCCCGCAGGCACCATGGGAATGGATATTGGCCCGAAGACCGCCGCACTCTATGCGGAGGAAGTTGCCAACGCCAAAACCGTCGTCTGGAACGGCCCTATGGGCGTTTTTGAAAATCCGAATCTGGCCAAGGGCACGCTTGCCGTTGCCAAGGCCATGGCCGACACGGATGCGGTCACCGTCATCGGCGGCGGAGACTCCGCGGCTGCCGTCAACCAGCTCGGGTTCGGCGACAAGATGACCCACATTTCCACCGGCGGCGGCGCCTCTCTGGAATTCCTGGAGGGCAAAGAGCTTCCCGGTATTGTGGCCATGAATGACAAAGACTGAAAAGAGGTAACCTAAATGAACAAAGCACTTCGGAAAGCCGTTATTGCCGGCAACTGGAAAATGAACAAAACTCCGGCTGAGGCCGCGGAGCTCGTCAGCGCCATCAAACCGCTCGTAGCCGACGCCGACTGCGAAGTCGTCGTCTGCGTTCCGTACGTAGACCTGCAGTATGTTGTGGAGTCCTGCAAAGGCACCAACATCCATGTCGGTGCGGAAAACGTCCACTGGGAAGAGAGCGGCGCCTTCACCGGCGAAATCTCGGCTCCCATGCTGACCGCAATGGGCGTGGAATACGTCGTTATCGGCCACTCCGAGAGAAGAACGTACTTCGGTGAGACGGACGACACCGTCCAGATGCGCGTCCGCGCCGCCCTCAATGCCGGCCTGAAGCCCATCCTCTGCGTCGGTGAGACCCTGGAGCAGCGCGAGAAGGACATTACCTTTGAAACCATTGCCATTCAGACAAAGATTGCCCTTTCCGGTGTCTCCGAAGAAGAGCTGGACAGCATCATCATTGCCTATGAACCCGTCTGGGCCATCGGCACCGGCAAAACCGCAACCGACGAACAGGCCAATGAAGTCAACCACTTCATCCGCGGCCTGATTGCCGACCTCTACAGCAAAGAAGCAGCCGACAAATTCGTCGTTCAGTACGGCGGATCCATGAATGCCGGCAACGCAGCCGGTCTCCTGGCCAAGGAAGACATTGACGGCGGCCTCATCGGCGGCGCCTCCCTGAAGCCGGCCGACTTTGCTGAAATTGTCAAAGCTGCCAGCAAATAAGAACCAACCAAAAAATGCTGCACGGACTTCCGTGCAGCATTTTTATTTTATCTTATAATTTGCCGTTCAGTTTTTTCCGGACCGTTTTCCAGTCCGGCATGTACCGGGTCTCAATGGCTTTGAATTCCGGGCCGTGGTTCGGTACAACGGTGTGGGCCAGTTCGTGAAGAATGATGTACTCCAGGCACTCGACCGGGTGCTCGGCAAGCCTTGTATTGAAGGTGATCCGGTGCGTTTTGACGTTGCAGGAACCCCATTCGGACTTCATGCGCCGGAAGGTGTACCCGCTGCAGTGCAGGCCCGTATAGTCCTCCCATTTCGGCAGCAGAATGGCGACCCGTTCTTCCAGCTGCTCCCGGTACCAGCGGTTCAGAAAGTCCGTGCGCTGCTCCTTGGAAGAGCCTTTGCGGACCGTGAGCTCCGCCGTCGGGAATTCGGCGCTGTCCTCCGCAGGAAGGCCGGGCGGCAGTTCCAGTTTGTACCGGGTGCCCTCGGTCACCTGCAGCTGATAATACGTTCCCCAGACGGCAATAATGTCGCCGGTCTGAAGGTCCGGGTCCGGGGTGACCGGATTCGACTCAAACTTCTCCACATTGCGCAGGATCCAGTCGTTCTTTTCGTCCAGAAAACGCCGGATGTCCCGGTTGCTCATCCGCAGGGGTGCGGTGACCAGGATGTCGCCATACGGCGGCTTGACATAGATGTGAAGGTTCCGGATCCGTTTCTTCTCCACACGGACGTTCCGTCCGTTCCACTCCAGGATCATTGGGCTTTGACCAGGGGCAGGTAGAAGGCAAAACAGGTGCCGGTTTCATCCGAATATGCAAGCTCAATGGTTCCGCCGTTGTTCCGCACCATGGTGCTGGCAATGGAGAGACCGAGGCCGAAACCTTTCCGGGTCCGCGACTCTTCACCGCGGTAAAACCGGTCGAAGACATGCGGCTGTTTCTGCGGCGGAATGGGCGGGCCGGAGTTGACAATTTGGACGGCCACCGACTGTCCTTTCTGGAACACCTGGACTTTGATAAAGCCGTTGTGGTCCACATACTTGAATGCGTTTTCAATCAGGCTCATCATGACCTGCTTTATGTCTTCCTCGTTGGCTTTGACCAGGAGGTGCGGCTCAATGTCACCGGTCAGTTCCACGCCGTTTTCAAAGGCCAGCGCTTCACTGGTCAGGACACATTCATCCGCTGTGTTGCTGATGTCAAAGTCAGTCATGTCCGGCTCTTCGGTCAGCCCGGTGTCGTTCCGGGCCAGGTAGAGCATGTCGTTGATGAGGCCGGTCATTTGCTTGGCTTCGCTGCGGGCGCTCTCAATCCACTTCTGTTCCTCCCGGATGGTGGAGTCCGGCTTGGAGGACAGGATGTCCAGATTGGCCAGGATGACCGTCAGCGGCGTCTTGAGTTCATGCGAGGCGTCGGCGGTGAACCGCTTCTGCTCTTCCATGGTCTTGGCCACCGGGTTGATGGCCTGGGTTGCCATGTATTCACTGACCACCAGCATGGTCATGAATGCGGCAAAACTCAGGACCAGATAGAGCGTCGTCATGAACGGCAGGCGCTGGCTGTCTTCCAGACGGTTGCAGAACGCAATGCGGGTCCCAGACTTCTCCGGTTCCTTATAATACCGGACGGAATCCGGCATAATGACGTCCGACGTATAATCAGTTTTCAGGGCCTCTTTGGTCAGATGTTTCAGGCGCGGCAGGTCAATTTCCATTGGGTTGTCGGAATCCGAAGCCACAATGTTTCCTTTGGCATCCGTCTCCACAACGACAATGTACCCGGTCTGAATTTCAAGGTCCGGGGAGGCCTTTTTCCGGATGGTCAGCCGCTCCGGTTTCCCTTCGCTCAGTTCCATGAGGTCCATGGTCTGATTCAGCTGATGAACGGTTTCCCTCCGGCCGTGGAAGTACTCCACTCCGACAAAACAGAGCAAACCGCCCATCAGGATGATGATGATCAGAATAATGGTAATGAACATGAACTGGACGCGCAGCGGTTTCAGCAATCCGGATTCACCTCCAGGCGGTAGCCGATCCGGCGGATCGTGGCAATCTGGACGTGCGAAGTCAGGTGCTTCAGCTTTTTACGCAGGAAGGAAATATAGACTTCCACGTTGTTGTCTTCGGCGTCGGACTCCGTGCCCCACACTTTGACCAGAATGTCTTCCTTCGGAACAATGACATTCGGGCTGAACATCAGCATCCGCATAATGTCAAATTCCTTCGGGCCGAGGTTGATGGAGCGCTGTTCCGTACGAAGCGTGTAGTTGGAAAGGTCCAGTTTGACGTCCTCGAACTGCAGCTCGTTGAGCACCACTTCGCCCTGCCGGCGGGACACCGCCCGGACGCGCGCCAGAAGTTCGCCCGGAATAAACGGTTTGGTCAGGTAGTCGTCCGCGCCGCAGTCCAGGCCCTTGATCTTGTCTTCGGTGCCGTCCCGCGCCGTCAGCATGATGACGGGCGTAGTATTGTGCGCGGCACGCATATTGCGGACGACTTCAAAGCCGTCCATTTTGGGAAGCAGTACATCCAGAATGATGGCGTCATAAATGCCGCTCATGGCGTAGTCATAGCCCGACTCACCGTCATGAACAATGTCCACGGTGTACCGCTGGGATTTCATAATTTCTCCAAGCGCCTCCGCCAGGCGCTCTTCATCTTCCACAACAAGAATTCGCATATTCCGTTCCTCCATGCAGAAAGATTTATACGGTTCAATTATACAGGAAACACCGGTCGCCTTTCAACCAATTCGACCGGGAACAACGGAAAAACGAACTATACAGAAAAAACGGTTTCCGATATAATATTAATCGTTTCAGAAACCCTTTCCGGAGAGGAGGACAACGCATGGCACGGGAGCTTCTGCCGCACCAGATTGTGGAACGCAGTCTGATGAAAACCTACCGGAAAACCATCTGGCATCCGTTTGTTCTGGCCTGCCGGGAATACGACCTGTTAGCCCCCGGCGACCGGATTGCCGTCTGCGTCTCCGGCGGCAAGGACTCGTTCCTGCTGGCCAAGCTCATGCAGGAGCTGGAGAGGCACACGGACGTCCCATTTGAGACCGTCTTCCTCTGCATGGACCCGGGTTACAAACCCGAAAACCGGCGCCGCATTGAGGAAAACGCCGCGCTGCTGCGCCTCCCCCTCACCATCTTTGAAACCAACGTGTTTTCCGTAGCCGAATCCGAGAGCCCGAAAAATCCCTGTTACCTCTGCGCAAAAATGCGGCGCGGGTGCCTGTATAAAAAGGCGCAGGAGCTCGGCTGCAACAAGATTGCCCTCGGGCACCACTTTGACGACGTCATTGAGACCACGCTCATGAGCCTGTTCTACAGCTCCGAAATGCGGACCATGATCCCGAAGCTCCACAGTCTGAATTATCCTGGCATGGAGCTCATACGACCGCTGTATCGCGTTCGGGAACACGACATCCAAAACTGGGCCGCCTACAACCGCCTCGAATTTCTCCAGTGCGCCTGTTCTTTTACGGAGGGGATTGCCCGCTGCGAAGACGAGATGACCTCGAAGCGTCAGGAAGTCAAGGCGCTCATCCGCACCCTCAAGGAGACGACGCCGGACATTGACCGGAGCATTTTCAACGCCGCGCACAACGTCTGCCTGGACACCCTGCCCGGCTTCAATTTCCGCGGCGAAGACCATACGTTTCTGGATTATTACCATGATCCGGAAGCAGAGCTTTCACCAGATGAAAGGAACGTGAGTACATGAAACCCGAAGCCCTCGTGCAAAACTACAAAGAGCAGCTGGCCGCCCTCCGGGACAACGCCAGCAAGGAAATCCACTACATCTGCGAGACCATTGGGCCGCGCCCCTGCGGGGAAGCCGGGGAAACCAAAGCCCAGGAGCACCTCATGGACGTCCTGAAGCCCATGGCCGACGCCGTGACCCGGGAAACCTACAAGGTTCATCCGGACGCCTTCATGGCCTTCGTTCCGGTTGCCGGCAGCCTGCTTATAGGGGCCACCGGACTCAACTTTCTCTCCGCGTTCAAAGAGAAGAAAGCCGCATCGTACGGCGCGCTCGGCCTCATTGGTGCCGCCCTGTCCGCCGTGGTCGGCGAATTCGTGCTGTACAGGGAATATCTGGACCCGCTCTTCCCGGAAAAGGAATCCGGCAACGTCATCAGCATCCGCAAACCGGAGGGCGAGGTCAAACGCCGCATTATTCTGTCCGGTCACACCGACTCCGCGCCCGAGTGGGTCTACACGTATAAGCTCGGCTCCCACGGGGTCGTCATTGTGGCCGCCTACGCCATTCTCGGCCTCCTGTATTCCACGGTGTCCTCCATCCTCTCCCGGACCATGAAGGACAAGGATACGGTCCGGAAACTGACGCTCGGCCAGCTGGCGTTCCTGCCGGCCTATGCGCTCCTGTACCGGTTCTCGGACGGCAAGAACTACGTCCCCGGCGGATCCGACGACTTGAGCGGCGTCATGGTCGGCCTCTCCGCACTGAAGTTCCTCTCGGACAACGACCTGCGGCTGAAGAACACCGAGGTCATCATCCTGCACACCGGCGGCGAAGAGTGCGGCCTCCGCGGCGCCAAGGCGTTCTGCAAAGCGCATCCGGAACTGCTGAATGACGGCGTGGAAACCGTCTATCTGGGCTTCGACACCGTACGGGACGAAGACTATACCATGATCTACAAGGGCGACATGTCCGGCGTGGTCCGGAACGGCAGCAAGGCCGTTGCCCTGATGAAGAAAGCGGCCGCCGAAGCCGGCCTGGATGTGCCGGTCGGCACCATTCCGCTCGGTTCCACCGACGCCGCCGCCATGTCACAGGCCGGATTCGAAGCCACGTGCTTCGTCGCCATGGACCCGGCGCCGGCCCGGTACTACCACACCCGGCTGGACACGGCCGACAACATTGTGCCGGAGATGATTGAAAAGGGCATTGACCTTGCCATCCGCGCCATCTTCGACTTCGACGAGAACGGGCTGCCGGACGCATAAGTCCCGCCCGGCCCCGGCACTTACCACCAAATGAAAAAAGAGCTGTCCGTAACGGACAGCTCTTTTTTGCTGGCGGAGAAGGAGGGATTTGAACCCTCGCGGCGCTTAACACACCCTACTCCCTTAGCAGGGGAGCCCCTTCGGCCTCTTGGGTACTTCTCCGGGTCAAAGTCTGAGGGCCGGTATTCCGGCCCGCGCAGTTCGAAAAATGGCGGAGAGGATGGGATTCGAACCCATGTGGGGTTGCCCCCAAACGGTTTTCAAGACCGCCTCGTTATGACCACTTCGATACCTC
>ONLO01000123.1 GCA_900318715.1 uncultured Eubacteriales bacterium
CGAAAACCGTTACCGGGTGGAGACCCGCACTGACACCATTTATTCCGGAAAAACCAAGGACGACGAAAAGATTATTACCGCCGCCATCGGCAAGAAGGGCAACATTGCCCTGGCCACCCTTACGGAAAAAGCTACCTCGCGCCTGACGGTCCTCAACAGCACCTACAAGAAAAAAATCTTCGTCTGGAACTGCGCGGACTACAACATTTCTTCCGTTGCGCTTTCGGATGACGGCAAATACGCCGCGGTTTCCGTGCTCGGCGCCAAAGACGGGGACGCCTACTCCAAGGTCATTATCTTCGACTTTGAATATGAGGATCCAGTCTCCGAAACTGAGTACCCCGGAACCACGGTTGTCAGCGTCCGCTTCACCTCCAACAGTACGGTTGCGGTCGTCGGAGACAACAAACTTGCGTTTATCAAAGGCCTCGACAAGAACAAGGAAATTGACTACGGCACCAGTACCCTGGCGGCCTTTGCCCATTCGGAAACCGGGGAGACCATTGTGGTCCTGGCCAAATACGGCAGTATGAATGCACAGACCCTGACCTGTTACAGTAAGTCCGGCCGGGACACCTTTACCAAGGAGTATTCGCAGCCGGTCAAGCAGGTCTATGCCTCGGATTCCCGCATTGCGGTCCTGCTCAGTGACCGGGTGGACCTGTACAGCATGGGCGGCATTGGCTACAAGCCGCGGGAGGCGGACGCCAACTCCATTTCTGCCTTTACCATCGGCAAGAAGTGCTACGTGTACCAGCAGGGCGCCATTGTCAAGCCGCACAAAAAGAAGTAAGGAACCTCTGTTATGATCATTGATCTCGTTCTCTGTGCCGTCCTGGTCGTTTCGGCCATTGTGGCGTACAAAAGGGGACTGCTGCAGTCCTTGAAGCGCCTGGTATCCTATCTCGGCGCATTCTACATAAGCTACCGGTTCACGGCTCCGGTCTCCGAATGGATCTACCAGAAACTGATACGGCCCTTTACCATTGACAAAGTGAAAGAGGCCATCTTCAGCGGAAAGGCCCACGATGACGGGTATGCGTATCTGCAGTGGATCAAAGAGGCGGAGGCCATTTCAAAAAAGGCCGCCGACGTTGCCACCTATGTCGTGGACAACTACCTGGAGAAATCCATTCTTCCGGTCGTGCACTCCATAACGTCCCTGGTCCTGTTCGTGGTCAGCGCCATCCTGCTGTCACTCATCCTCGGCGCACTCTTCCGGCTCATTTTGCAGTCCCGCCCGTTCCGGGGTATTGACTCGCTGGCCGGGCTTGCGGTCGGGTTTGTGGAAGGCCTGCTGCTGGTTGCCTTGCTGGCATCCTTGCTGGCACTGTTCGGCACCTCGCTGTCCACTGGTGCCTTTGCCGCAGCCGTCAAGGAGTCACGGTTCGTGGAGTTGGCGTCAGAAGTGCTTTTGCCGCTTCTGTCATCTGCGCTGCCGCTGCCGGTTGCCAAACACTAATTATTGAGTAAAATAAAGGTTAAATCCTTAGTATAATTTAACGGAGGGAATCTCTCATGAGCGGTTTCAACAATCAATGGGAAGAACTGAAAACAGGAGCACTGACTATTCCGAACCTGATGTCAGCGGCACGCATTATCATGGTCCCCATTTTCCTGGTGTTAATGCTGCAGGGCCACTATGCAGGCGCCATTGTCGTCCTCATCCTGTCGGCGCTTTCCGACTTTTTTGACGGTAAAGTTGCCCGCCGGTTCAACCAGGTCTCCAACCTTGGTAAAATCCTGGACCCGGTGGCGGACAAACTGACGGAAATCTGCATTTCCATTGCCTATTTCTTCATTTTCCACGGCATGGACGACCCCAAACTGCGTGCGGTCAGCTACCTGTTCTGGCTGTTTGTGGTCAAAGAGGCCATCATGGTCATCGGCGGCCTTCTTCTCCTGTCCCGTGACGAGACGCCCCAGGCGGCCGCCATCTACGGAAAAGTGGCCACGTTCTTCTATTATCTCTTCATGACCATCATTCTGCTGTTCGCCCCGCAGTTCGGCGCACTGCACCATGTCTTCACGCTGCCGTCTATGGTCATTGTAATTCTGGTCATTTGCTCGGCCATCCTGTCCATCATTGCACTTCTTTCCTATGCGCCCCGTGCCATCCGGCAGTTCCTTGGCAAAGAAGTCCACTAAAGGAGCCCTTACATGAAGCAAGTTCTGTGCTGCAGGTGCAAGAAAAATCCTGCAGTCGTTTTCGTATCCAAAATGAATGACAATAAGTCCGAACCGGAAGGCTACTGCATTAAGTGTGCCATGGAGCTGAACATTGGCCCGGTGAAAACCATTATGGATAACATGGGCATTTCCGGCGACGACATTGACATGATCTCGGAGCAGGTCAACACCATGCTCGGGTTCAATGCCGATGACGACTTTGAAGAGGGCGGCGCCCCCACCATGCCGTCTTTGGAAGCCCTGTTCGGCCAGCTCGGCAACATGGGCGGGGAAGGGAATCCGGACATGAACGGATTTCCGGACCCGAACGGAATGGGTTCGCCCGAACCGTCCCAGGACGCCGGTGCGGAAGGCCGGCATGGCCGCAAGTACGGCAAAAAGGGCGAGAACAAGAAGCGCCGCAACATTGGTCTCTACTGTACGGACCTTACGGCGCGTGCGCGCAACAACGAGCTGGACAACATTATAGGACGCCAGCGGGAAATTGACCGCGCCATCCAGATCCTCTGCCGCCGTTCCAAGAACAACCCCTGTCTCATCGGCGAACCCGGCGTCGGCAAAACCGCCATTGCGGAAGGCCTGGCCGAGCGCATTGCCAAAGGGGAGGTCCCGGCCAAACTGCGGAACAAGGAAATCCAGCTGCTGGACCTGACCGCACTCGTTGCCGGCACGCAGTTCCGCGGCCAGTTTGAAAGCCGTGTGAAAGGCCTCATCCAGGAGGTCAAGGAAGCCGGCAACGTCATCCTGTTTATTGACGAGGTGCACAGCCTGGTCGGTACGGGCGATGCAGACGGTACCATGAATGCCGCCAATATTATGAAACCCGCACTCTCACGCGGTGAGGTGCAGGTCATTGGCGCCACGACGTTCAATGAATACCGGAAGCACATTGAGAAAGACGCGGCGCTGGAGCGCCGTTTCCAGCCCATTAAAGTGGAAGAGCCGTCCATTGATGAGACGGTGGAAATCCTCAAGGGCATCAAGAAGTATTATGAAGACTTCCACCGGGTGCAGATCTCGGACCGCCTGGTCCGTCAGGCCGCCATCCTCTCGGAACGGTATATTACAGACCGGTTCCTGCCGGATAAGGCCATTGACCTGGTCGACGAGGCCTGTACGGCTGCCAACCTCCGCAACAAGGCCATCAGCGAAGCGGAAATTGCCGAGAACAAGCTCGGCGACCTCCGGACGTATCTGGAGGCCATTGAGTCGGATACCGAGCACCCGGACTACGAGGAACAGGCGAAGACCAAACAGGAAATCCTGGAACTGGAAGGACAGCTTCCGGCACTGCAGGAAGCTGCCAAGGACAACCGCGTCACCGAAGCGGATGTCGGCAACGTCATCCAGCTCTGGACCGGCGTCCCGGCCTCCAAGGTCATTGAGTCGGACCTGCAGAAACTGGCGCATCTGGAAGAGGCGCTGTCCGAACACGTCATCGGCCAGCCGGAGGCCATCCGCTTAGTCTCCAGCGCGGTCAAACGCAGCCGCATCCAGATCAACGCACGCCGCCGTCCGGCCTCGTTCATCTTTGTCGGACCCACCGGCGTCGGCAAGACCGAACTGGTCAAGCAGCTGGCCAACCAGCTCTTTGACACGCCGGAGACGCTCATTCGTCTCGACATGTCCGAATTTATGGAGAAGTTCAGTGTTTCCAGAATCATTGGATCGCCTCCGGGTTATGTCGGATACGATGAAGCGGGCCAGCTGACGGAAAAAGTCCGCCGCAAACCCTACTCGGTCATCCTCTTTGACGAAATTGAAAAGGCCCATCCGGACGTCATGAACATCCTGCTTCAGATTCTGGACGAAGGCAAAATCAACGACGCGCAGGGGAGAACGGTCAGCTTTGAGAACACCGTCATTGTCATGACCTCCAACGCGGGCAGCAACATTAAAGATACGTCCCTCGGCTTTGGTGGCAGCAAAGAGACCGCCTCGGCCGACCACACCATGAAAGCCCTGCGGGACTTCCTGCGGCCGGAATTCATCGGCCGTGTGGATGAAGTGGTCCTGTTCCGTGACCTCTCCGACGAGGACTACGAAAAGATTGCCGTCCTCATGCTGAAGGAACTGCAGGAGCCGCTTCTGGACAAAGGCATTGACCTTGTCTGGGACGACGACGTTCCGGCGCTGCTGCGCTCCAGGATGGACAGCACGGTCCGCGGTGCCCGCGACCTGCGCAATGTCATCCGCCGCGGCATTGAAGACCGCATTGCGGATCTTATTATTGAAGCGGACGGGGAACCGGTCTCCAAAATCCATGTCAAAAAGGATGGGGAAGAGGTCCTGGTCGTATCCGAATAAATGCCGTATTTATAGGAATAATTCCGGTCATGAGTCCCTTCATGACCGGATTATTTTTTGTTGACATGTGTTGGGGTGTATTGTATAATTAACTCCGCCGCAAAAGACATATGCGGGTGTAGTTCAACGGTAGAATTCCAGCCTTCCAAGCTGGCTACGTGGGTTCGATTCCCATCACCCGCTCCATTTATTGTGCGCTAGTAGCTCAGCTGGATAGAGCAACTGCCTTCTAAGCAGTAGGTCAGGGGTTCGAGTCCCTTCTGGCGCGCCATTTTTTTGTGACATGGTGGACGTAGCTTAGCTGGTTAAAGCGCCAGATTGTGGCTCTGGAGACCGAGGGTTCGAATCCCTCCGCCCACCCCACTTTTTTTATAGGAATCCGTTACACGCCGAAGGGGTGTAGCCAAGTGGTTAAGGCAACGGACTTTGACTCCGTCACCGCTGGTTCAAGTCCAGCCATCCCTGCCAGAGCCGCCTGAGCCCGCACCGGTTTCAGGCGGTTCTTTTTTTGTCCTGAAGCAGTTCTGCTTTGGGTCTTTTTTTATCTTTACGAAGCGGCTTGTTCCGTTGTGATATGGGGTTGCCTGTGTTAAGATAATTAGGAACAAAAATGCTCCCAGGGGGAAACTGTTATGATCCGTAAAATGGAATCCATGATAGAGGTGTCCAAATCCGGAATTGTCCCGTTTTGCCGCCGGAACGCGCTCGGCGTGAAGGCGCTGGGGCCGGTCCTAGCCTATGGAACCAATTTCCCAATTGTCCAGACGTTCGCGCAGAGAAATGAGAACGAGGAACTGACGGCCGTCATTGTCCGTTTCCAGGATAATGTGGTCATCTGTTCCGCGGAATCCATGGAGGAAGATCTGGTCCTGGAAATCCGCGAATTTCTGGACTATGTCGGCTATGCATCCATCCTTGCGGATCCTTCCTTGTTCGGGACCGAACCGACCGGACTCATTATGACCTGGGACTCGGAGGCGGACTGCCGCCTGAAACGGGCGGTGCCGGAGCCGGCATTCATTGTGAACAAGGAACTGCGGGAAATCTATGACCTGCTGGCGCTCAGCAACCCGGGGTACTTTATGCCGGACTACAGTGCCTGGTACAACGACATCAACTTCCGCATCTGGCATCAGTCCGCCGGCAGTATCCTCATCCGGGACCAGGGCAAACCGGTTGCCTCCGCAATGGCCCTGACCTCCATGCAGGCAGAAATCTTTATTGGTGCCGTTGCTGCAGACCCTTCGGAACGGGGAAAACATTTTGCATCCGAGGCCCTGTATCGCTTAGTGGAGCAGTATCCGAACCACAAGTACTTCCTGTTCTGCCTGCCGGACATGCAGGCGTTTTACGAACACCTGGGCATGCGCGTCTGCGGTGCCTTTTCGGAACTCAATGAACAAGGTCAGCCATCGTTTCGCTGACGAACGGAAGGAGAACCTGCGTTGTCAGACTTGTCTCTGAAAAAACTGAAAAGCGGATCCGATATCCGGGGCGTTGCCATAGAAGGCATTCCGGGCGAACCGGTCACGCTGACGGACGAAGCCATAGATGCCATCGGCTACGGTTTTGTGGCGTGGCTCTCGGAGCGCACCTCACCGGCTAAGGGAAACCGGTTTAACGTTGCCATTGGCCATGATTCGCGCATTACCGCAGATCGTGTAAAGAACCGGCTCATTCCGGTCCTGACCGACTGCGGCATAGACGTCAAAGACTGCGGACTTGCTACGACCCCGGCCATGTTCATGACCACGGTGGACTTTGACTGCGATGCAGCCATTGAAATTACCGCCAGCCATCACCCCTGGAACCGCAACGGACTGAAGTTTTTCCTGAAATCCGGCGGCATTGAGTCTTCGGACGTGGCCGCCATTCTGGAACTCGGGGAAGAGGGCATCCGGCTGTCCGCCAAAGACAAGGGCACCGTTACGGAAACGCCCTATATGAATACGTATGCAGAGACCCTGCGGAACCTCATCTGTGAAAAGATCAATTCGGATGACTACGCCAGGCCGCTGCGCGGTTTCCACATTGTTGTGGATGCGGGCAACGGGGCCGGCGGCTTTTATGCCTCCCGGGTCCTGGAACCGCTCGGCGCCGACATTTCCGGCAGCCAGTTCCTGGAGCCGGACGGCATGTTCCCGAACCATGTTCCCAACCCGGAAGACAAGACCGCCATGGCCTCCGTTTCCGCCGCCGTCCTGGAGCATAACGCGGACCTCGGCATCATCTTTGACACGGACGGCGACCGCGCAGCCTGTGTCGGCAGAGACGGACGCGAAATCAACCGGAACGCGCTCATTGCGCTGGCGTCCTGCATTGCGCTGGAAGACAACGACGGTGGAACCATTGTCACGGACTCGGTGACGTCCTCCGGTCTGAAAACCTTTATAGAAGAGACCCTCGGCGGGCAGCACCGCCGGTTCAAACGCGGCTACCGCAACGTCATCAACGAAGCCAAGCGCCTGAACCTGGAAGAGCTGGTCAACGCGCCGCTGGCCATTGAGACCTCCGGCCACGCTGCCATGCGGGACAACTACTTCCTGGACGACGGTGCGTATCTCTCCACGCGCATCCTGATCAAAGCCGCTTTGCTGGCCCGGGAGGGAAAGACCGTCGGCGACCTCATTGCGGACTTGAAAGAACCCAAGGAAAGCGCCGAGTACCGGCTCTCCATTCTGGACCCGGAGTTTGCCGCTGCCGGGCAAAAGGTCATTGACGACCTGACGGCCTGGGCAGATCAGAACGGCGACTATGTTCTGGCGGACGACAGCGCGGAAGGCGTGCGCGCCACCAAGACCCCGGCTGACGGCTGGTTCCTGCTGCGTCTGTCGGTTCACGACCCGGTCCTGCCGCTCAACATTGAGAGCAACCTGGAAGGCGGCGTTACGGACATCCTGAACGACCTGAAGGCGTTCTTCCGAACCTATCATACCCTGGATGCTTCCTGTCTGGAGGAATGAGCATGAAAACCATATATCTGGACTGTTCCTCCGGCGTCTGCGCAGACATGCTGACCGCCGCCCTTTACGGGCTGGTCCCGGACGACCGCGGCCTTTTGGAAGAACTCCAGTCGGTGGTTCCCGGCTGCTCGTACGCGGTGACCACAGCGGAGCGCAATGCCATCCGTGCCAACCTGTTTACGGTTAACGTCCCGGAACAGCACCATGACGGTGCGCACGGGACGCATTATCCTGATATTGTCCGCCGCATTCAAGGCTCGGCGCTGCCGGCCCCTGCAAAGGAAATGTCTCTTCGTGTCTACGGCATTCTGGCGGATGCCGAGTGCGTCATCCACGGCAAGGCAAAAGAGGACATCCATTTTCACGAGGTCGGGTCGGACCGGACCGTTCTGACGGTCTGTGCAACCGCCAGCCTGCTTTCCCGGCTGACCTATGACCGCATCCTTTGCTCGCCGCTCACCGACGGCACCGGCACCGTGAAGACGGCGCATGGCATCCTGCCGGTCCCGGCCCCGGCGGTCTCCAAAATCTGTGAAACGTACACCATTCCCATGACACTGACGGACGTGGAAGGGGAAATGATTACCCCGTCCGGCGCCGCGCTCATTGCCGCCGTTGCCGACGGCTTTGCAAGGCCGCAGAACGCGGTTCTGCAGAAGACCGGGATCGGAACCGGGACCCGAATTTATCCGTCTTCCAATTTACTGAGGGCCTGCCTGTTTGAAGAAGGAGCTGACTGTCCTGTGGAACACAAGGAACAATACCATGACCAGATCATTGTACTCACCACGAACATTGATGACTGCACGGCGGAGGAAATGAGCTTCTGCATGGAACAGCTCTTCAAGGCCGGTGTCCGGGACGCCTTTTTCACGCCCATTTTCATGAAGAAAAGCCGGCCGGCGTACTCCCTGACCGTGCTCTGCAAGCCGGAGCAGGAGGAGACCGCCGTCCATACCATCTTCCTGCACACGTCCAGTGTCGGCATGCGGCGCACCGTGGAAGACCGGATCATTATGGAACGGGAGCCGGCCGAACTGGAGACGCCCTACGGTACGGTGAAGGCCAAGAAGTGCACGTATGAGGACATTTCCAAGGTCTACATTGAGTACGAATCCGCTAAGGAGCTGGCCGAAGAAAACGGCGTCAGCATTACCAATATTTACCGGAACCTCAAATAAAGCTGCAAAAAATAAGAGCTGTCCGAAAAACGGACAGCTCTTTTCATTTTAATAATTGGTGCAGGTTTTAGTCCATAATGTAGATTCCGGACCCTAAGAGGACCACTTCCATGCCGCCGGCGCGCATGTAGCGGATGGCGCCTTCTTCAAACTGGAGGTAATCCGTCATGGTGTAGTTCTCCAGGGAAATCTTTTTGATGTTGTTGGAGGTCTTGCAGCAGACGTAAAGGTCGTTGTCGTACCGCGTGACCGAGAGGGGACGGCCCAGTGTGGACGTGTCCACGCCGCCAATGCGGAAGTCAATGCGTTCCAGTTTGGTGGAATACCGCACGATGGCGTTCTGGTCCGGTACGGCACACCAGATGTTTTTGCCGTCCGGCGCACAGGACCGCACGGAGCAGTCGTGGTAGAGAAGGTCCCCGGTCCAGATAAGCGTACCGGTAATGTCAAAGATGCCCATTTCACCGGTCGGGAAGACCACGTTCAGGAAATCTTTCGGGGTCTCACAGACCGAGCAGGTCAGGTAGTCGACAATCTGATCCAGGATTTCCTGGTAGGCCGGCCCGAACTTGCACTCGGCATAAAACTGCCGTTTGACCTTCTGAACTTCCATGGACTTCAGGTTGTAAAACCAGAAGGAGATTTTTAATCTGCCGTCATCATCTTTTTGCTCCGGCTCGACGATAATAAAACCGTCCGGATGCGCCACAATGTCGAGCGGCATATGATCCAGAATCTGTTTCATAAAACATGCACCTGATGTTGTAGTTTATTTTTCTTTATTGCTGATTTTGTAGCAGAGTGTCATCAGACTGTCGTTCAGATGAACGTTCTCGGAGGGAATGTCCGGATACTTTTCGCTGATGTCGAAATGCGTGAAGTTCCAGAACCCTCCGACCCCGCACTTGACAAGGGTGTCCACAGTTTCCTCCGCGGCGTCATGCGGAATGCAGAGGACGGCGGCGTCCACATGGTTCTCTTTGCAGAAGTCCTCCAGCTCAGCGGCCGGACGAATGGGAAGACCGTTGACGAGCTGGCCCGCAAGCGTTTCCCGCTTGTCAAAGAGGCCAATGAGTTCGAACCCGTGCTGCGGATAATTGATCTGGGTGGCAATGGTGTGGCCCAGGTTGCCGACGCCGACCAGAATGGTCTTGAAGCTGTTGCCGACGCCCAGGATCTTGCCGATTTCGTGGTACAGGCTCTCAATGTTGTAACCATAGCCCTGCTGGCCGAAGCCGCCGAAATTGTTGAGGTCCTGACGGATCTGGGAGGCGGAAAGCCCCATCCGCTGTGCCAGTTCGCGGCTGGAAATCCGGACCATGCCGTCTTTCATCAGGTAGCCGAGAAAGCGATAATACCGCGGAAGCCGGTTAATGACGGAGATAGAGACGTATTTGGAACTCATAAATGTTTCCATCCTTATCTAATTCATATTTAGCCGATGCTATGTGAAATGCTGAATAACAGCGTTATTCCGAAAGTTTACTGACCGTCTCCATGACGTAGTCACCGAATTCCCGGCAGGTGCATCCGGTGTCCCGTCCGGTAATGGTCAGTTTCTTCTCCTCGAACATGCAGATGTCCAGCGCACGTTCCAGAAGCGCGGCCTTGTCGTTGCGGCCGATGTGGTTGAGCAGCATGACGGTGGCGCGCAGCATGGAGCAGGGGTCCGCATAGTCTCCGCGGCCCTCTTCCACCATACGGGGAGCGCTGCCGTGGATGGCTTCGAACATGGCGTAATGTTTGCCGATGTTGGCGCTGCCGGCGGTGCCCACGCCGCCCTGGAACTGTGCGGCTTCATCCGTAATAATGTCGCCGTACAGGTTCGGGAGCACAAAGACCTTGAAGTCCTTGCGGCGGGTCTCGTCAATGAGTTTGGCCGTGGTAATGTCAATGAACCACTCGTCGGTAATAATGTCCGGATACTCTTCGCCAATGGCTTTGCAGAGGTTCAGGAACTTGCCGTCCGTGGTCTTGATAATGTTGGCCTTGGTAATAATGGAGACGCGCTCTTTGTCATTGTTTTTCGCGTATTCGTAGGCCAGGCGGGCAATGCGCTCGGTGCCTTCGGTCGTGGTGACGACAAAGTCGACGGCGAGGTCGTCGGTGACGTTCGTGCCTTTGGATCCGACGGCGTAGGCGCCTTCCGTGTTTTCCCGGAAGAACGTCCAGTCAATGCCTTCCTCGGGAATGCGGACCGGGCGGACGTTGGCAAAGAGGTCCAGCGCTTTCCGCATGGCCACATTGGCGCTTTCAATGTTCGGGAGGCCGTCGCCCTGATGGGGCGTGGTGGTCGGGCCTTTGAGAATGACGTCACACTGCTTGAGTTCGGCCAGGACGTCATCCGGAATGGCCTGCATGTGTGCGGCGCGATTTTCAATGGTCAGGCCGTCAATGACTTTGAAGACGACCTTGCCGGATGCAACTTCCTCCTTGAGAAGGTATTCGAGGACCCGGGCGGATTCTTTGGTAATGACCGGGCCGATTCCGTCGCCGCCGCAGACCCCGATGACAATGGTCTCTTTGGTGTTGAAGTCCGTGAAGTCGCCTTCGGCTTTAATGACTTCGTTGCGCTCCAGCTGTTCCCGCAGGAGGGTCTGGAATTGTTCGGTGGCTTTTTGAATTTCCTTCTCGTACATAGGGGATAGTCTCACTTTCCGCATCCGGTACTGGTCCGGACGACTTGTTCACTTTTTTAACAATCTAACTCATTATATAGGTTTTGTATTTGATAGTCAATGTTAATATTTTGTTCTTAAAGTTGCGAACCGCCACCGCATTTGGTATAATACGCCGTGTATGCGCTACAAGATGTGCTGTTTGCGCGTTCTGCCGCGCCCATTTGACAACAATAAGACAAATTATAGGAGTATGACGCAAAATGGATTATATCAGGGCCATTATCTTGGGAATTGTGCAGGGGGCAACCGAGTTTCTTCCGGTTTCCAGCAGCGGCCATCTGTCCGTCTTCCAGCATTTCCTGGGCATGAGCGGGGAGAATTCGCTGATGCTGACGGTGTTCCTTCACATTGGTACGCTGGTGGCGGTACTGGCCGTTTACTATAAGACGTTCCTGCGTCTTCTGAAGGAAATCGGACTGACCGTGCGCGATGCAGCTACTCTTAAGTTATCCCGCAGCACCATTACAGAAGACCGGCATACGCTGTATATGATGTTTATTTCCTGCGTTCCGCTGCTGTTCCTGCTCATTCCCATCGGCGGAGGGCAGAATGTCAAAGACTTTGTGGAGCGCTTCACCAACGACACGGACATTTTCCTGGAAGGCATCTGCTTCTTTGTGACGGCGCTTCTGCTGCTCGGAAGCTCGGAAGCCGCCCGGAACCGGCTTCACATTAAGCCGCGCGCCGAGGGAAAAGATGCCTGGTGGATCGGTGTGGCCCAGTTCTTTGCGGCCGCCCTTCCCGGCATTTCCCGGTCCGGTTCCACCATTTCCGCCGGCATCCTGCGCGGCGTGGACAAAAACTATATGGTAGAGTACTCGTTCGTCCTTGGCACGCCGGCCATTCTCATGGCCAGCCTGGTTGAAATTAAGGACGCTCTGGAGAGCGGCCTCGGCGGACTGGGACTTGGTCCCATTATTGTCGGCATTGTCGTTGCCGCTGTCGTCGGCATCCTTGCCATCAAGCTGCTCGAGTGGCTCGTCAAAAAAGATAAGTTTCAGTTCTTCGGCTACTACTGCCTGATTATTTCCGCCGCAGTCATTCTGGCGGCAACCTACGAGAAGATTGTAGGCATCAACTAAGAGGTGAGTGAAGAATGGCAAAAACCCAGTCCCGGGGAAACGGGAAGAAGAAACCTAGTACCGCGAAAAAGTCGAGCGGTACCGCAGCCCGCAAGTCGGCCAAAACGGCCAAGGCAGCGGCTTCCAATACCTCCCGCCGTCAGGTGGGAGCCATTGTGCTGTTCGCCATTGCGGTCCTTCTTCTGTTCGTTCTCCTCATACCCGGCGGTAACGTCTGGGCCGCCCTGCAGGGCTTCATTTTCGGCCTGTTCGGGGTGTGTGCCTACGTCTGGCCGTTCATCCTCATTTATGTGGCCCTCATGACCTCCCTGGACAAGGACCGGGTGGACCTCCGGGCCAAAATTCTGGAAGCTACTGCGCTCATTTTCCTCATCTGCGCGGCGGTTCACATCTTTGCCTATCAGGGCTCCGTGGACAGCTACTCCGGGGACATTGCGAATGCCTACCGTCTGGGTCTGGACACCCATAACGGCGGCGCTATCGGCGCCATCATCGGCGGCATTTTCCTGGTTCTCTTTGCCAGCAAGATTCCCGCCGGCATTACCATTATCCTGCTCATTTTTGTCATGTTGCTCGTGACCTCCGGCACCACGCTTGCCAAGTTCTTCAAAGATCTGTACAAGCCGGTCAAGAAGGTGAGTGAGACGGCGGGCGAACACTTTGAAGAACGTGCCCGTCTCAGCGAAGAACGCCGTCAGCGGCAGATTGAACTGCAGAACGAACGGTTCCGGTTCAATCCGGACGTGGAGCTCGGTCCGGAACCCGGCAAGGGCAAGCGTCTGGACACGGATGACATTACCGAAGCCGAACTGCAGATGACGGCCGGAAAGCGGAAACGGAAATCGGCGAAAGCTGCTGAGTCAAAGAATCCGAAGACGGCCAACATTTATGCATTTCAGGAGGATATGAACGCGGATCCGGTCGAGGACATTACCGCCTCGTCCAAACCCGTTCCTTCCTCCGAAAAGAAAGCAGAAGTCCGGTTGGACGATATTGTGAAAAAAGCGGCCAAACGGGGCCCGGATGCTGCATCCGAAAAGGCTGCCAAGGCCGAACCAGCAGCGGAACCCTCCGGCGACCCGACGCTTGCTTCCGGCACGGACCCGGACAAACCCGGATACCAGCTGCCGCCGCTGACCTGCCTGAAAGCGCCCTCCGCGCGTTCCGGCGCCTCGTCCGAAGCGGAACTTCGCAGCAACGCCCAGAAACTGGTCGACGTCCTGCAGAGTTTCGGCGTCAAGACCACGCTCGTGGACATTTCCCGCGGCCCCTCGGTTACACGGTATGAACTGGCTCCGGCCGCCGGCGTCAAGATCAGCCGGATTACCGGTCTGGCCGACGACATTGCCCTGAACCTGGCCTCCGGCAGCGTCCGCATTGAAGCACCCATTCCCAACAAAGCGGCCGTCGGCATTGAGGTGCCGAACCGCAGCCGGGACTCGGTTTCCCTTCGCGAAATCCTGGAATCCACGACCTATCAGCGCAACGCCAAGAAGAGCAAACTCTCTGTGGCGCTGGGTCTGGACATTACCGGCAACGTCATTACCACGGACATTTCCAAACTGCCGCATCTTTTGGTGGCCGGTACAACCGGTTCCGGTAAATCGGTCTGTATGAACGGCATGATCCTGAGTCTGCTGTTCAACGCCACACCGGACGAGGTCAAGCTCATTATGATTGACCCGAAACAGGTCGAGTTCTCGGTTTACAACGGCATTCCGCACCTTCTGGTGCCGGTGGTCTCGGATCCGCATAAAGCGGCCGGTTCACTGGCCTGGGCGGTCAAGGAAATGCTGAACCGGTACAAGACTTTCGCCGAAAATAATGTTCGTGACATCAAGGGCTATAACGAACTGGCCGACATGGAGGAAGACCGCAAGAAGATGCCGCACATTGTCATCTTCATTGACGAGCTCGCGGACCTCATGATGGCCTCTCCAGCCGAAGTGGAAGACTCCATCTGCCGTCTGGCGCAGATGGCCCGTGCGGCCGGTATGCATCTGGTCATTGCCACGCAGCGCCCGTCGGTCGACGTCTTCTCCGGACTCATCAAGTCCAACATTCCGAGCCGGCTGTCTCTGAAAGTGTCCTCGGGTACGGACTCCCGCGTCATCCTCGACA
>ONLO01000079.1 GCA_900318715.1 uncultured Eubacteriales bacterium
ACCATCGGCATGCGTTACGGCTCACTCTTTGACGCCACGCAGACCATGGTTGCCAAAGTTACGGACGACACCTATGAAGTCCAGGTCGTTTCCTGGTACGACAACGAGAACTCCTACACCAGCCAGATGGTCCGCACCATCAAATATTTCGCAGAGCTTGGCTAAGAGTTCCGACTCCGTTGAACCAACAACAAAAAAGAGGCTGTCTTCGGACAGCCTCTTTTTTTATTCGGTTCATTCCACGTTTGCGGACGGGTCCAGCATTTTGGTAAGTGCCTTTTTATAGGTCGGATTGCTGAGGGCAAAGCCGTAGTTTAAGAACAGGATGTCGTCAATGCTGTTCTGGCTGACGAAGGCCGCCAGGTCCATTTCCACCTTCCGCGGGTCAATGACCCAGACGGTTTCGTAGTTGTCCATGAGGAACGGAGCAAAGGCGTCCCCGTAGGATTCCTTGATGAGCACAATGCTCTTGCCGTTTTTCGTGCCGGTGTTGAAGCGCTCAATGGGGTTGTCACCCTCAATGAAGCAGAGGTAGGCGTTCTCCGGCGCCACATTGGAACTGATGACGGCAACGCGGCGCTCCCCTTCCATGGCGGCGTTGTCAAAGGCCTTGCCGTCGGTCTCGGTCAGCGGGTAGAAGTACTGGACGGAATCCGGGTGGTCCTTCAGCGCCTGCGCATTGGTGTAGCGGTACAGGCTGCCGACAAACCCTTCAATCCGGCCGGTTTCGTGCTGGTCCAGTTCGGTGGGCGTCAGGTGCGCGTCCCGGCAGAACACCCGGTAGGCGTAGTAGGCGCCGCGGGCGGTCCAGTGGTGGTCCGTGCGGAAGAAGATGTAGTCATCCTTGTGTTTGGCCAGGGCGTTCCGGACATTGACGGTCGTAATGTTTTTGGCCGTCATGGGCTCATAGGCGTACTGCATGGCCTTGACGAAGGAGTGCTTGTCCGTCTGATAGTCTTTCGGGGCGTAGTACTCCATGGCCGTCGGGGCCAGCAGGACGAAGACCCGGGAGTCGGGCACCTTTGCGGCAAAGGTGTTAATTTCACTGCCGTAGTTGCGGAGGGCGTCTTCGGCCACGTAGAAGATTTCCATGGCGCGGTCGCCCTGGACAATAATGGAACTTTCCACCTCGTACGCCTCTTCGGGTTCGGGCTCCGGTTCCGGCACGGGTTCCTCCTCCTGGTCGTCCTTCTTCGCGGACTCGGTGGCGGCAGGCTTGGTCTGCGCGTCCGCCGGAGCAGCGGGCTTCACCACGGCGGATTCCCCGAAGGCAAACATGAAGACCATGGCGAACGTGACGAGAACGGCCAGAATGGCGGCCGGCCGCCGCTGGCTCGGGGAAAAGGGCTTAATGTGACGTCTGCTTGTTTTCTTTTTTCGGTTTCTTGGGTCCTCGGCCGAGGGCGGTCTCCTCGTGCCGGGCGTCGTTTGTGGCATGTTTGGTCAATCTCCTTGAACCCTGCGTTATGACAGGCTCAGAATGTTTTTTGCGGTGGTGGCTTCCAGGATGTTGTTGAAGACGGCAACCTGGGTGGCCGAAATGTATTTGTCCATATGCAGGCTGCCGAAGTACCATTTTTTGAAGTCGACGGCGGCGCTGAGCTCTTCGAAGTAGGTGTTGAGCAGCGTCAGGCGGGACTTTTCGGTGAACTGCATCTGCAGGAATTCCTTGACTTTGGCGGACGGTTCGTGCGTTAGAACAATGTCCACTTCGTTGTTGTACTCGGCCATGTTGTCGGCGCCCTCAATGAGCTCCTGCTGGCTCGGGCTCTCCTCCGGGTACCAGTTCCCGTTGGCCACGCGGATGTCCAGGTCGGGGCTTTCGCCGCCGCCCATGGCGAAGATCCGCAGGCCTTCAATGGTGAAGACCTGGCCGCGCATGAGGTGGTAGACCCCGCCGCCGATATGGTGGACTTTGCCGCCGTTCCACTCACTGACCTCGTATTTGTTCAGGAGGTCGAAGTTCTCGTGGGTGCCTTCGACAAAGCAGATGTTGTATTTCTTTTCGCCCAGTTTGGCCAGAGTCTTCTGCTCCTGCTTGGAGCCGTCCCAGACAAAACCGAAGTCCCCGCAGATGAGCAGGGTGTCGCCGGGCTGCAGTTTTTTGGCAGCTGCGGTTTTGAAGCGATTGATATCTCCGTGAAGATCTCCGGTAACGTATACCAAGGAAAGGTCACTCTCCATTCCAGAATTCGAGACTGTATCTTTCGAATCAATTCTGTTATACTAAGGTTCAAAGTTTCCGAAGGGAACCAATGAAAACCCTTATTTGCGTATCAATCATACTATATTTATAAGGTGGTGTCCATGGATAAAGCGTGGAAAAAAATACTATTTGTCCTGTTTGCGGTCATCCTGATGGTTTCACTCCTGTCCGTGCCGTCTTTTGCGGCATATAATGACGAAGTGGACCTCCAGTCCAACATCTATTACATGGAGAATCTGGACCAGGAGACGGTCATTCTCAGCAAAAACGCGGACAAACGGACGGCTATGGCGTCTCTGACGAAGATTACGACGGCCATGGTCGTGCTGGATCATGAAAAAAACCTGGATAAGGTCGTCAAGGTCACCCAGGAAATGATGGACACCATTGCCAACACCAACAGCTCGACCGCGGGCATTGTGGCCGGGGAGGAACTGACGGTGCGGCAGCTGCTCAACCTCATGCTGGTGAAGTCCGCCAATGAGGCGGCCTCCATCCTGGCCATCCATGTTGCCGGCGATATGGCTTCTTTCGTGGATATGATGAACGACTACGCACGGAAGCTTGGGTGTTCGGACACGCACTACACGAACCCCCACGGCCTGGACGAAGAGGGGCATTATTCCACCGCAAACGACCTGGCGGTCATCATCAAGAAGGCCCTGAAGAACAGCACGTTCCGGAAAATAGTGGCGCAGCCCATGTACCGCCTGCCGCGGACGAACAAGCGGCCGCCGACCGACTTTGAAAACACCAACCTGCTCATCAATTCCCAGTCCAACTACTACATTTCCGCCTGCCGCGGCATTAAGACCGGCACCACGAATGCGGCCGGCCACTGCCTGGCGTCCTATGCGTCCCGCAACGGGTACACGTACCTGCTCATTACCATTGAGGGCGGCGGCCAGTACGCCGAGCGCGTGGAGAACGACACGGTGGACCAGTATATTGCCTTCTCGGACTCCTTCAAGGCCTATGACTGGGTATTTGACAACATCCGCCTGAAGGTCGTGGCACATCCGTCGGACATTGTCACGGTCGTGGACATTTTGCTCGGGCGGGGAACGGATCACGTACAGCTGGTCCCTTCCCAGGAGGTAACCGCTCTCATTCCCGCCAACGTGGATGCCTCCAGTATATCAATTGAGGCGGAACCGGACTCCATTCCCATTGACCTTACGGCCCCGGTGCGGAAAGGGCAGAAGATTGCCACTGCCAAGGTCATGTATGCCGGCGAGTCCCTGTGCACCATTGACCTCGTGGCTGCCGACAACGTGCACCGCAGCATTATCGGCACCATCGGCCACGGCATTGCCTGGCTGTTTTCCCACCTCATTGTGAAGATTATCTTCGCCGTGCTGGTCCTGCTGCTCCTCCTGCTGCTCCTCCTGCGGCGGGCGGCGCGTGAGAGACGGCGGCGTTCCCAGATCCATGTGGTCCGGGTGCGCAACCAGCCGAACGGGTCGGGCAACCGCAACCTTCACGCGGTCCCGCCGAGCAACGGCAGCAGCCGTCCGGCGGCGCGCAAGGGTTCCTCCGGCAAAAAGAAATCCGGCCGCGGAAAGCGGTAAATGAATAAGAGGCTGTCTTCGGACAGCCTCTTTTTTGCGCTTTTCCCGGATTTCACTGGCCGGCCGGGTCCTCCAGAAAACGGAACTGCAGGGCCGCGGCGAGGTCTCCCGGCCGGATGTCGGCGGCGCCGTCCAGGTCCGCAATGGTGCGGGCCGTGCGCAAAATGCGGTCCCGGGAGCGGGCCGAGAAGCGCAGGGTCCGGTACGCCTGCCGGAACAGGTCCTCCGCCTCCGGCGTCAGGCGGCAGAACGCGGCGGTCTGCTCGGCCGTCATCTGGGCGTTGCAGGCCACGCCTGCGTCCGCAAAGCGCGCCTGCTGGACCGCCCGGGCGGCGGTGACCCGTTCCCGGATGGACGCGGACGGCTCGCCGCGGGAGGCCGCAAACAGCTCCTGCTCCGGGAGAGGCGACACCTTGACCAGCAGGTCGATCCGGTCCAGCAGCGGGCCGGAGACCCGGTTCCGGTAGGTCTGCCGCGCCGACGCCGAGCAGGTGCACGGGTGGTTCGGGTCCCCGAAGTGGCCGCAGGGGCACGGGTTCATGGCGCAGACCAGCATGAACCGGCTCGGATAGGTGACCGACCCGCGGGCGCGGGAAATGGTGACCTGTCCGTCCTCCAGCGGCTGCCGGAGCGACTCCAGAACGGATTTGCTGAAGTGCGGCAGCTCGTCCAGGAACAGCACGCCGTTCGTGGACAGGGAGACCTCGCCGGGGCCGATCTGGTTCCCGCCGCCGGTCATGGCAGCCAGGGTGGCCGAGTGGTGCGGCGCCCGGAACGGCCGGGTGCGCAGCAGCGCGGTCTCCTCCGGCAGGCGGCCCGCCACGGAATAGAGCTTGGTGGTCTCAAGGGCCTCGCCGTAGGAGAGCGCCGGCAGAATGGTCGGCAGCCGCCGGGCCAGCATGCTCTTGCCGGACCCGGGCGGCCCGGTCATCAGAAGGTTGTGCCCGCCGGCCGCCGCAATTTCCAGGGCCATTTTGGGCAGCTCCTGTCCCCGGACATCGGCGAAGTCCAGTGCGTCCTCCGCGGGCGGGAGCCCCTGCTCGAACGGCAGATGCGGCACGGGGGAAATGGGCTCCGTTCCGTCCCAATGCCGGACCAGCTGCGGCAGGTCCGCCGCCGGGAAGACCGTCAGGCCGTCGACGACCGTGGCCTCTGCCCGGTTCCCTGCCGGAATGAAGGCGGTGCGGAAGCCCTGTTCCCGGGCGGCAATGAGCATGGGCAGC
The DNA here is from genome assembly GCA_900318715.1 of uncultured Eubacteriales bacterium. Lineage (GTDB taxonomy): Bacteria > Bacillota > Clostridia > Oscillospirales > Acutalibacteraceae > RUG420. Next base: position 5,001 of record ONLO01000079.1, read on the forward strand.
ACCCCTTTGACCCGGCGCACCTCCCCGCTGAGGGAAATTTCGCCGATGAGGATGGTGTCCGTAAAATCCGCCGAAATCTGGCGCGTGGCGGACAGCAGGGCGGCCAGGATGGGCAGGTCGAAGACCGGGCCCTCCTTGCGGACGTCGGCCGGGGCCAGGTTGACGGTAATCCGGCTGATGGGGAACTCCAGCCCGCAGTTGCGGATGGCGGCGCGGACTCGTTCCCGGGACTCGGACACGGAGGAACCGGGCAGCCCGACCAGGTCAAAACGGGGCAGTCCGACCGAGACGTCGGCCTCCACTTCCACCGGGATGGCGTCAAAGCCCGACAGGGCAAGACTCGTGACTTTTGCGTACATCAAAACACCTCCGGACGGGTATTGTAGCGCCGGCCGGAAAGCCTGTCCCGGTTTCGTTGACAAATATTCCGGAGCGGTATTAAAATTAGAATCAACAGCAGATAAGGCGGCACGAACCGCGCTTATCGGCAACCAAAACAACCACTGATTCAATTTCACACGGAGGATTTCACTTATGTTGGATTACAACAACCTTTATCAGCTGTGGCTCGAGAAATGCACCGACCCCACGCTGCTTGCGGAACTCAGGGACATTGAAGGCGACGAAGACGCCATCCTGGACCGCTTTTACACCAAACTGACGTTCGGTACGGCAGGCCTGCGCGGCGTCCTCGGCGCCGGCACCAACCGGATGAACATTTACACCGTCAACCAGGCCACGCAGGGCATTGCCGACTATCTCAACGCCAACTTTGAGAATCCGACGGTTGCCATTGCCTGTGACTCCCGCATCAACTCGGATCTGTTCTCGAAGGAGACCGCCGGCGTGTTCGCCGCCAACGGCATTAAAGCCTACATCTACAAAACGCTGGTCCCGACGCCCATGCTGTCCTATGCGGTCCGGGAACTCGGCTGCGCCTCCGGTGTCATCATTACCGCCAGCCACAATCCGTCCAAGTACAACGGCTACAAGTGCTATGACCCCGAGGGCTACCAGATGACCGACGAGGCCGCCGCCGCGTCCTATGAGTGCATTCAGAAAGTCGACATGTTTGCCGACGTCAAGCGGAAGGACTTCGACGAGGGCCTGAAAGACGGCTCCATTGAGTACATCAGCGACGCCGTCTATGAGAAGTATTTCGACCTGGTCCGGTCCAAGTGCCTGAACCCGGACGCCTGCGTCAAGGCAAACCTCAAAGTGGTCTACACGCCGCTCAACGGCGCCGGGAACATTCCCGTCCGCAAAATTCTGGATTCCATCGGCGTCAAAGACGTCACCGTCGTTCCGGAGCAGGAAATGCCGGACGGCAACTTCCCGACCTGCCCGTATCCGAACCCGGAAATCCGCCAGGCCTTTGAGTGCGCCATCAAGCTCGGCAAAGAGATTGGCGCGGACCTGCTGCTTGCCACCGACCCCGACAGTGACCGGATGGGCATTGCGGTCAAAGAGGGCGACGACTTCCGTCTCATGACCGGCAACGAAGTCGGTGCCATGTTCACGGAGTACGTCCTGTCCCAGTACAAAGAAAAAGGCCTCATGCCGGAGGAACCGTACGTCGTGGAATCCATTGTGACGTCCGACCTCATCAAGGCCATTGCCGAGAGCTACGGCTGCAAGGTCAAAAAGACCCTGACCGGCTTCAAGTACATCGGCGAATTCATTACCGACCTGGAAAAGGAAGGCAAGGAAGACAACTTCGTCATCGGCATGGAGGAGAGTTACGGTTACCTCTTCGGCATCCACGCCCGTGACAAGGACGCCGTCGTGGCGGCCCAGCTGCTGTGCGAAATGGCTTCGTACTACAAACTCCAGGGCAAGTCGCTCATTGACGTCATGAACGAACTCTACGCCAAGTTCGGCATTTACCAGAACAAGGTCACAAGCTACGAGTTCGAGGGCGCGGCCGGCATGGAAAAGATGGCCGGCATTATGAAGGATATCCGGGAGAACCCGCCGAAGACCGTTGGCGGCATGGATGTCCTGAAGGAAACGGACTACGCGAAGAGCGACGAGACCGGTCTTCCGGCCTCCAACGTCCTGTCCTTCGGCCTCCCGGCGGACAGCAGCATTATGGTCCGTCCGTCCGGCACGGAGCCGAAGATCAAACTGTACATTACCGCCACCGGCAAGACCTTTGAGGAGGCACAGGCTGTTTACGAAGCCATTCTGGCCGATGGCGAGTCCTGGCTGGGGGTCTGACGTATGAGCAGAACATTC
>ONLO01000107.1 GCA_900318715.1 uncultured Eubacteriales bacterium
AAGCAGCCTCTGGCGTATGACGGCGCTCATCCTGACGCTGGTCATGCTGCTGAGCACGTTCGGGCTTGGAGAGGTCCTGGCGGAGACCGCCCCCCTGACTCCGGAGGAGCAGGTTGCTCGGAACAATTATCATTCCATTTATATGACCGGCATTGGAAACGCCCGTGAGCTCGGCGGCTATGTGACCGAAGACGGCAGCACCGTCAAAGTCGGCAAACTGCTCCGCACGTCGAAACTGGCGGACGCCACCGATGAAGACCTTGCCAGACTGTCCGGTTTCTACAAGGTCAAAAAGGTCATTGACTTCCGTTCCGGCTCCGAGCGCCGCCGTGACCCGGACCGTGAGATCCCGGGCGCCGAGTCCCTCCAGTTCAATCCCCTGCCGCTCGGATTCCCGCTGTTTGAAGTGGCCTCCATTGCGGACATTACCGCGGTCCTCCGAGCCATCCCCGGCGGCATTATGGATACGTTTATGGTCAACCAGTACCACGTCCTGGTCTCGGACCCGTTTGCCGTCAAAGCTTATAAGGACTTCTTCCAGGCCTTGCTGGATGCCGACGGAGACACCGTCCTCTGGCACTGCACCGCCGGCAAAGACCGGACCGGCATTGCCGCATACCTGCTTCTCTGCGCCCTCGGCGTGGACGAAGACGTTGCCTATGCCGACTACCTGCTGACCAACTACTACAATGCCGACGCCATGCAGGAAGCCTATGACAAGGTCTACAAGATCATCCACTCCGACCGTCTTGCCCACGAATTCTACATTTACAACGGCGTCGACGCGTCGTGGATCCAGTCCGCCATTAACACCATGAACCGTTACTATGGCGGCGTGGACAACTACTTGAAGAACAAGCTCGGCGTGGACGACGCAGAGCTCCAGGAACTCCGCACCAATTATCTGGACCCGGCTGCCGCTGAGGTTCCGGCGGAGGACGCTGCATAACGTTTCCAAACCAAAAAGACCTGCTCTCCGGAGCAGGTCTTTTTTCATCTGGTTTTCACAGGAGCGCCCGGTTCAGGCATCGTATTCCACGAAGAACACTTTTTACTTTCCGGTCTCCTCGCTGACCGCGGGAACGGTGTGCCACCACCAGTCGTAGCCGTTCCGGGCAAAGCGCCCTTGCAGCATGAACTGATTTTTCCGCTCATTGTACTTGTTGAACATGTTCCTTTCATCCTTTCTGCATCCATGGCCCGCACAATTCTTCTTTCCTTAAATGTAAAAAAATACGCCGCGGAAAGAAACGGAATATCAAAAAAGTATAGGTCTGCGGCGGAGGAAATCAAAAAAAGCCGCTGTTTCGTTTTGGTCACGTGCTTTGACGGCTACGGTGCAGTCCTGTATAATGGGTGCTCAGCACAATCCCTTTTTCCCGGACAGGAGGTCCTCAAATGAAAACGAGAATCCTTTCTCTTCTGCTGTCGCTGGCGCTCGTCTTCGGCAGTCTGTTCTTCGCAGCGCCGGCGGTTACGACCGCCAATGCTTATCCGGCACGCATTTCCCTTCTGACACCGGCCAATGCGGACAGCACCCGGTTCGTGGACATCAGTTCCCAGCAGGGCCAGGTGGACTTTTTTGCCATGAAAGCCGCCGGTGTCCGCGGCGTCATGCTGCGCGCTTCCTACGAATACGAGCCGGATGCCCGGTTTTATGAATACGCCATTGGCGCAAAGCTTGCCGGCCTGGAATACGGCGCCTATGCCTATGTCACCTGGCAGTTCAACACCAACCTTCAGCAGGCCTATCTGCAGGCCACCCGTCAGGCCGCCGTCCTTCTGGCACAGCTTGCACTGGTTCCGGTCCGCGGCTATGTCGTGCTGGACATTGAGCGTCTGAACCTGCCCATAAATCTGACCGTCCGGGAAATGACAGAGGTCTCCAACTATTTCCTGGGGCTCATCCGCGCGGCCGGCTACTCCCCCATGCTGTACACCAGCATTGATTTCCTGATGACCGGGCTGGATGCTTCGCGGATTACCGACCCGCTCTGGATTTCCAACTACACCGGCGTGAATACGACCAGCCTTCCCAACGACAAGTACGGCAAGGCCATGAAAAAACTCGGACCCCAGCTGCGTTTCTGGCAGTACACCCACAAAGGCCGCGGCGCCGACTACGGCGTTTCCCACAAGTACATTGACTTAAACTACTGCTTCGGCAGTTTCGTTCCACAATAAGTCCCCTCTTTGAAAAGCGTTCGCCGTGCAAACGAGAACAAGCCCCGTGGAGGTTCCACGGGGCTTGCTTTTTGGGGTTTTACTTTTTCTTGCGGGCTTCTTTTTCCGCGTTGCGCTTGTCGTTGATGATTTTGACTTCGGCCGGCGTAATGAGTTCGACGTTGTTCTCCTTGGCCCAGTCCACACAGCCCATGAGGACCGTCTTCAGGAACGGGCGCGGGACCTTGACGAACTGCATGAGGGCTTCGTCCGTGAACTTGATCTTGTCGTCACAGCGGTCTGCCGCAAAGCGGATGGAGGCCAGGTCAATTTCCTTCGGTGCCGGAATGGGCTCGGCATGCGGTTTCTTCATCCGCGGGAACTGGCTGTACCAGAAGTTCTTAGAGTCACGGTAACCGTAGTCGACCGGAATGGGCGGGAAGTCCTTGGCGGTAACGCCGTCCACAATGGCGTTATAATACTTCGGTTTGATGAGGATCTTGTCAATCTTCAGAATGAAGTGGGCGCCGAATTTACTGGTAATACCGTTAAAGTCGTTGTACGGCTCCGGGTATCCGTCCATTTCGCCGGCTTTGTATTTGCCGCCGTCTTCCAGTGCGGAGTCCCAGGTGCACTCAAAGACCTGGAATGCGCTTTGGATGACGAGAGGACGGTCCGGTTCGCCGGGGCCGGCCTGTCCGTCTTCAAACTTGAACTTGCAGTCTGCCATCTTGTCCGCGGACGGTCCCGGGAAACCGAGACGGACGGCCTCTTTGAAGGTCTTCTTGTCGTCCGGAATGAAGTTGATGGCGCATTTTCCCGTGCGCAGCAGGTTCTGGCAGGTGTTGGAGTTGTTGCGGCACTCCAGCAGCATGGCATAGTAGTCCTTGCCGGCAATGTAGTACGGGAAGCAGAGAGAATACGAGCCGACATTCATGCTGCCGTCTTCATTCCGGGTGGTAATGCAGACGGTCGGCATGGGGAAAAACGCAGAAGTCTGATAGAAGTTGTCGACAATTCTCAGATCTTTAAACGAACTCATAACACAATCTCCTTTTCTGTCGTTTTGACGTTCCCATTATAGAACGAATTGAACAGAAACTCAAATTTAGTTGATGTTCCAAAAAATGCATTTTATAATTAGAGGTGTTCTAATCCGAAATTATAGGAAAGGATGAATGAAATGAACCTCCCAAAACTCCGTGCAGCTGACATCAGACCGCTTCCGATGACTGACGGACAGCCCTTTGCCAATAGCCGGTACTTCACCTATGGGGACTACAAACTCCATTACCGGATTGACGAGGCCAAGGGCAAAGAAAAGGCCAAGATGTTCATGCTCCACGGCTTCATGTGCAACACCGAGTTCTTCAATGAACTGGTCGAGGACTACACCAAAGCCGGCATAAAGTGCGTCCGTTTGGACCTCCCGAATTTCGGTTACTCTGTCCGGGAATCCAATGACATCAAATATGTGCCGCAGACGGAAATGATCCTTGCCCTCATGAAGGAACTGGACCCGGACGGCACCGGCTGGATCCTGGTCGGTCATTCCATGGGCGGCTCCGTTGCCCTGGAAACCGCCATGCAGGACGCAAGCCAGCTCCGCGCCGTCATTCTGAACGCCCCCATGTTCATGGCGAACTTCCCGAAGTCCATTGGGAAAATGCTGATCAAAAAACCGGTCCTGAACGCATTTGATACCATGATCAAATACATTGCCGACTATGACATCCTGTTCAAAGTCATGGCGTTCTTCATGACCTTCGGCCCGCTGTATTCGTTAAAGATGGACGCCAATGTCATGTCCGGACCGTTCAAGATGGAGCACACCGGCTACGGCCTCTGCTTCATGTCGTACCGCGCGTCCAAGCCCGACACGTCCAATCTGGCAAAGCAGCTGGCGGACGTTCCGACGCAGCTGGTCCTCGGCGGCCTTGACATGTTCGTTCTTCCGAATGTGGCGGCCAACCTGTCCAAAGCGCTTCCGGCCGATGCCGACCGTCAGAGAATCTGGCTCGGCGGACACTGCTTCCTGCAGAACTACCACAAAACAACATCCAAGATGGGTCTTAAATTCCTGAAAGACCGCGGGATACTGTAATTTCAAGGAAATAATAAACTGCCCCGCTGGACAAATTGCGTCCGGCGGAGCAGTTTTTTATTACCTTTGATTATTGATAAAGGCTGACCCGGTCCAGAAGGTCCATGGTCTTCTGAAGGGTATCCGTGTGCTCGGGATTGTAGACCTGATCCTTCGTCACGTTGACCAGTGTCTGGGCCTGCGGATCCGCGTACAGGTACTGACTGTAACCATACTGATTTTTGATTTTATTTAGCGTCGGCTGCGTCGGGTATAACGTGAGGTTCAGGACGAACTCCAGAAGCTCCGTCTCTTCCCGGAACAGCGTGTGCATGACGCCGGCAATGAACCAGGTGCTCTCCGGCAGTGCGCAGGTGGAGGCGTCAATGACCTTGTCCGGCGACACATACCGGCCGCTCTTCACGTTCAGTTTCTTACCGAACTCCGCTACCGTGGCGCCGGCCGAAGCATAGGTGGTATCAATGAGGACATCGGAATGCGCTTCGTTGGCCTCCTTGGTGAACGGCGGCGCCGGCTCTCCGTAGTTGGCAATAATGGAAGTCCGGACGCCCTTCTTCACCGCCTGCTGCAGGTTGCTGTTCAGACGGCCCATGGTCTTGTGATAGGTGCAGATTTTCCGATAAAGGCCCGTTGTCTTGTCCAGATACCCCATGTCGGTCAGGACTTTGACGGTGCGGTCGAAATCTTTGTACGGAATGAATTCCAGGAAGGCCGGGCAGTTGCCGAAGAGCGGTTTCAGGACTTCCAGGAAAATCCGGTCGACAAGGGCTTCGCCCTCGGGCGAATCATTGATCCGGTGGACATTGTCGGAAATGGTGTGGAGCCGGTACTGCAGAAGGAACGCCGCCAGGCGGACAAGGGTCTCATAGTCCCCGTCCGTAAGGGTGGCGGCAAAGCCGCGCAGGAACCGTTCCACCTGCGGCTCCGTCATGGTGAAGTCCTTGGCAAACATATGCGTGACCGAGAGGCCGGCAAACGCGGAATCGACAAAGCACATGCCTGCCAGTTCGTTGTCATTCAGGTGCCGGTCCAGATAGGCCGCCATGACCATGCCGCCTTCCGAGTCCCCGTTGAGGATGACCTTTTTGGCGCCGGTCTGCTTCTTGACCATGTCAATGTACCGGTCCAGGCTCTCTCCAAGGACGTTGCCGTCCAGCCGCCAGTCATAGTAGAATTCGTAGACATTCTCCTTGCCGATCCGTTCGCAGAATTCCCGGGCATAAATGACCTGGCCGCGGATTTTATTGTCCGTTTCAATCTGTTCAAAAAACTCCGGATGATCGGCGAGCGGGCCGTCAAAGGATTTGATACCGCTGCCCCGCTTCGGGTTGCCGTTCTTGTCACAGTTGAATTCCGTTTTCCTGGCAAATGTGGCAAGGTTGTCCACAATGGCCTCCGGATCTGCGTAGACGAACTTTTCCACATTCAACGGAGTCGGTGTGCTGTTCCAGAGCATCTGTCCCAGGGCATAGGCGAGGACGCCGTAATAGGCAAGGTGGTCCGTATGGAAGCTGAGGATCAACTCTTCCTTGTCCGTGTTGACATAATTGTAAATGTCCGACCCGGTAAAGCCGTGCAGACAGATAATGGGCGTTACCGTCCCGGATTTGGCAAAGGCCATAACGCAAGTGGATGCCGCCATGACCAGTGCCAGTGTCAGGCTGAGCAAGGACTTCATGGTTCGTTTCATACCGTGTTCCCTTCCTACAACATCTTGTGTCGCCATAATTCCTTTTTAGTATATCATGGTGATACGTCCCGGACAACGAAAAAACAGCGGCAAACCCCTGGGTTTATCGCTGTTTTGCTTCTTTTTTGTTGACCGTTTTACAGATGGGCCGCTTTGTCCCAGTCAATCTGGTTCGGGTCCCATCCAAGAACATACATCTGGGACTCATAGGCGTACCGCCAGAGTCCGGCTTCGGTCTGTGCCATCCGTTTGTCACAGTTGGCACGGAACCGCTCTTCTTTGTCCGCGTCCACATGGCCTAGGCTGCGGAGGTAATCATACACCTCTTCCCTGGTGGCCGCCGTGTGTTCCCATGCACCGTCGGCATAGGTGACTTCCGGGAAGACACCGCAGTCATAGAGGATGTTGAACTGGATGTTCAGGTTGACCGGGTTCACCGGCTTGCCGTTCGGACCGGCCGGCGGCTTGGGCCGTTTTTCCCACTCTTCGTTCACACCGCGGAACAGGTCCGCCATGACGAAGCGATATGCGTCCTTCGTAAACGACAGGAAGTAGCAGTATTGCGCAGCGCATTTGGAAAACTTCAGGATGTCCGCCTGTGCCGGGCTGATGACCGCAATTGCAATATCCGCAATGGGGATTTCCACACCGGGCGTGCAGGTGTGCCAGTTGTCAATGTGCTGAACCGTTACGTTGTCCAGTCCAAGCGCTTCCACATTGCGTCTGCAGTGTTCCAGCATATGCTCTCCCGCATCTATGGCATAGACGTGCTTCGCCTTCTCCGCCAGCGGCAGGGTCACCCGGCCCGTTCCGCAGCAGGCATCCAGCACCGTCGTGTTACGGTTTACGCGGGTACAGGCATCCACCTGTGCCTGCGTAAAGCTCTTTTCAAAGTCGATCCGTTTCTGCCATCCGTCCGCGGCCTTGTCCCATTGATGAGCCGCTTCATCGCTCTTGCTCATGGCCCATCCGGAGTTTTGTTCCAGTTCTTTCCAGTCCATGAAATACCCTCATTTCAAAAAAGAAAACGTGCCCGGAAACCGGAAGCCTCCGGGCACGAAAGAATCAGACGACTTTACCGCCT